>JBNMHH010000011.1:0-17789 GCA_050872665.1 Helicobacteraceae bacterium | reverse complement strand
TTACAAAGAGCTTATGCAAGACATTAGCGAGACGCCCAAAATCACAAATCCATTTCTCATTCAAAGCGGATATTCCTACATTAAAAATCTAAACGCGCAATTAGCCACGATTGAAGCAAATTACAATGATTTGCAAAATCTCTTAGCGATTTTGGACGAAAAAATCACACTTTTAAAAGATTCGCCCAAATCTCAAAATGAGCTAAAAGAGACGCAAAATATGGTAGCTGAGTTGGATTCGGCGAAAAAGATTTTAGAGCTTTATATGGATATTTTTAAGAAAAACGCAAATGACAATATCGCTAAAGTAAATGCCGCCATAAAGGCTGAGGCGTTAAAATTGCTCTATATCATCGGCGCGATTGCTATAATTTCCGCGCTTTCTTTTATCATAAAATTTATTTTGAAAATCTACGCACAGCACGAGGAATCAAGCGGTTCATACACGATAAACAAAGTCATAAATGTTTTTAATATCTCCGTGATTGTGCTAATTTTGCTATTTGCTTATATCGAAAATGTCGCTTATATCATCGCAATCATCGGTTTTGTGTCGGCTGGATTCGCCATTGCGATGAAGGATTGGTTTATGAGCTTTTTTGGCTATATGGTGATTATGGGCGGTGGAATGGTAAAATCTGGCGATAGGATTCGCGTAGTTAAAGACGGCACGACTTATGTGGGCGATGTGATTGATATATCAATGCTGCGAATCACGCTTTATGAAGATGTAACCTACACCACTTACAGCGAAAATCGCCGTGCTGGGCGAATCATCTTTATCCCAAATAATCTCATTTTCACAACAATGTTTGCAAACTACTCGCACGAAAATATGAAAACCGCGTGGGACGGCGTAGATATAACAATCACCTTTAAGTCAAACTACAAAAAAGCCCTATTTTTAGCCTCTCAAATCGCCAAAAAATACTCTAGTGGCTACACCGAATCCACGCGCCGAAATCTCAATTTACTAAAAGTCAAATACTCCATTAGGGATATGAATGTCGAGCCACGCGTATTTAGCTTTATCGTGCCAAATGGCATAAAGATTTCTGTGTGGTTTCAAACGAATGCCTATGCGACTTTAATGCTTAATTCGCTTATTTCTGGCGAGATTATCGAGGCATTCACAAGCGAAAGCGACATTGAGATTTCTTATCCTACCACAACGATTGTGCCAAAAGAAAGCGATTTGGGCGCGAATCCGCCGAATCTAGGTGGCGATTCGAGCGCAAATCGCGCGAATCGCGTGGCGAATCTAGGCAAAATTATTTCAAGCAACGGCGCGATTCCGCCCACAAATCCGCAAGATTCGCACGATTCGCCAAATTTATAAGGCGCGTAAAAATGTCTAAAATTTTCTTTAAAACCTTTGGTTGCAGGACAAATATTTATGACACGCAAGTAATGATTTCACAACTCTTAGAATCTAGCCAAAAATTTGAAGTTAGCGAAAATGAAAGCGAGGCGGATATAATTGTAATCAATTCCTGCACCGTTACAAATAACGCCGATAAAACCCTGCGCGAGTATATTTCGCGCCTGAATCGGCTAAATAAAAAGATTTTTTTCACAGGCTGTGCGCTTGAAAATGTCGGCAAAAGTGCCTACCAAAAAGGCAAAATTTTTGGGGCTTTTGGGCATAGCAAAAAGGCGGAAGTGGCAAATTTACTAAACGCCCAAAGCCCATTTTTTGCGCCAAATGATTTAAGCGCGGTGGATAATGTCGCGCTCACAACGCTCACAGGCAGGACTCGCGCCTTTATCAAGGTGCAAGAGGGTTGCGATTTTAAATGCTCATATTGCATTATTCCGCAAGTGCGTGGCAAAGCGCGAAGTTTGAATCGTGAGCTGATTTTATCGCAGATTCGCACACTTTGTGCGCAGGGCATTAGCGAATTTGTGATAAGCGGGACAAATTTGGGTAGTTATGGCAAGGATTCGCGCGACACATTGCCAAATCTTATTAGCGAAATAGCCAAAATTAAGGGCGTAAAGCGCATTCGGCTTGGCAGTTTAGAGCCTTCGCAAATCAAAGGCGATTTTTTGGCAATGTTAGATTCGCTTGAAAATATCATAGAAAAGCACTTGCATATCGCAATCCAGCACACTGATGATTCAATGCTAAAGCTAATGAATCGCGCAAATCGCTTTGAAAAAGATTTGGCACTCTTTGAATCTCTCGCAAAAAAGGGCTTTGCAATCGGCACGGATTTTATTGTCGCCCACCCAAATGAGAGCGAAAAAACCTTTGAATCCGCGCTTGAGAGGCTAAAATCTATGCCACTCACGCACATTCATTGCTTTATTTTTTCCCCACGCAACGGCACAAAATCCGCCACAATGCCAAATACTACGCCCAAAATCGTAGCAAAAGAGCGATTAGCGCAAGTGAAAAATCTCATCGATTCTAAAAATTTCGCATTTCGGCAAAAAATCGCTAACCAAAAAACGCCATTAAATATTTTAGTGGAATCTAAAAAAGGCGCGTTTTGTTATGGATTCGACCAATATTTCAACAAAATGGCGATTAAAACCGATAAGAATCTATCCAAATTATGGGTGAAAATTGGTGGCTTCACCGCAAAAAAGGACATAAATTATGCAGAAATCTAAAAGTCTTATTTTTATCGTAAGTGGCGTTATTTTGGTGGCTATTTTGAGCGCGATTTTGATTATGCGCGATAACACGAGCATTATTGATATTGATGAATTTTCGCGCATAGTAGGGCAGGGTGGCGATTTGGCTGTGAGTATCGATGAAAATTATATTTATTTAAGCGATAGCAACGCAAAGCGCAAAATCGCCCGTGCGCTTGTGGATTTGGGTGCATATCCAAATCTCATCGTAAGCGTTAAGGAAAGCAATTCATTTAATAATATTTTAAGCGACATAGGGCTTTTGGTGGTGCTATTGCTTGGAATTGCTGTGCTATTAAATGCGTTTTCACGCTTTTTTAGGCGCAGTGGAGAGGTGCAAAAAACTCCTACACGCCTTGATGAATCTCAAATCCGCCGTGAGTTTAGCCGTGATATAGTGCAAAATCCATTTAGTGAAAGCCAATTTATCCCACAAGATGGCGTCCAAATCACATTTGATGACATTGCGGGGATTAAGGAAGTCAAAGATGATTTGCTAGAAATCATTGATTATTTGAAATTTCCTAAAAAATACAAAGATAAAGGAATCGCCCTGCCAAAGGGGATTTTACTTATAGGACCGCCCGGCGTAGGCAAAACGATGATAGCCAAAGCTATCGCAAATGAGGCAAAAGTGCCGTTTTTTTACCAAAGCGGAAGCTCGTTTGCGCAAATCTATGTCGGCGTGGGCGCAAAGCGCGTGAGAGAGCTATTTTATCAGGCAAAAAAGCAAAGCCCTAGCATTATTTTCATCGATGAGATTGACGCGGTAGGCAAGGCGCGTGGGGAGCATAGAAACGATGAGCGCGAAACCACGCTAAATCAGCTACTAACCGAAATGGACGGATTCGTGGATAGCAGTGGCGTGATTGTCGTGGGTGCTACGAATCGCGTGGAGATTTTGGATAGCGCGTTGCTTCGCTCGGGGCGATTTGATAGACGAATCTATATCGATTTGCCCGACTTTGAGGAGCGCAAGAAAATCATCGAGCTATATTTGCGCGGGAAAAATCATACCGTGGATATTGCGGAGGTGGCAAAGCAAAGCGTGGGCTTTAGTGGCGCAGCGTTAGCGTCCTTAGTAAATGAGGCGAGTTTGAATGCGCTAAGGCGCGATTCAAGCGTGATTACAAATGAGGATTTTTTCGCATCGCAAAGCAAAATCGAGGGTGGCATAAAAAAGCAACTCACGCTAAGCGCGGAGGAAAAAAATATCCTTTCGCTCTATCAAGCTGCAAAGGCGTTGTGTGCGTATTGGTGCGAGATTGAGTTTGATAAAGTTTCGCTTTTAGGGGACGGAATCAAAAATGCCGATAAAAATCTACTATCCAAAACAGACTTGCTAAATCGCATAAAAATCGCACTCAGTGGCAATGTGGTGCTTGAAATGAATGTCGGTGAGGTTTTTACAAACTGCAAGGACGACATTCAAATCGCCAAAGAAATCGCGCGTGAAATGTGCGAATCTTACGCAATGGGTGAGAAAATCATAGTTAGCATAGAGGATATTTTAGAAATTTTAGATTCGGTGCAAGATGAGCTAAAAATCTTTTTTACAAGCTCCAAAGGCGCACTTTTAGAGGCGCAAAAATATTTGCTAGAAAATGAGAAAATCACCAAAGATGAGCTAAGTGTGATTTTTAAAAAATCGCTTGAATCGCTAGAGTAGGCGAATCAGTGGTATTTTGTGGAGATTTTGGATTGCGATGAAATTTTTTGGCGGATTTGGGTTTAAAGATGAAGTTTTAATCTTTGAGCGAATCTTGCGTGATTTGGGCTATTTAGAGGCGATTAGTAATCCTTACAATGTTTGCGGTTTTAGCTATGGGGCGCAAAAGGCGGTGGATTATGCGGTGGATTCGCTAAAAAAAGGCAATCGAATCAATCGCGCCCTTTTGCTTTCTCCTGCGTTTTTTAACGATAAAAGCGATGATTTTGTGGCGCAACAGCTAAAAATGTTCGCCAAAAATCGCGCCATTTATATGAAAGCCTTTTATAAAAATATCGGCGTGAGTGCGGACGATGAGGCGTATTTGCGAGAAGTGGAATCGCTTGATTCGCGCACTTTGGGGAAATGTCTGCGCTATAAATTTAAGGGCGCGGATTTGGAGGCATTAAATGCGCGTGGCGTGGAAATAGTCGTTATTTTGGGTGGAGCGGATAAGATTATTAGCGCAAATGTGGCGAATGAGTTTTTTAGCAAATATGGGATTGTGTATTTTATCAAAAATGCGAATCATTTGTTGCGCTAGTATTTGGCACAATTTATGCTATAATGCCAAAATTACACACTTAAAAAAATAAAAAACTATAAACACAAAGGGCAGATATTTTGGCGCGTAGGGACATTAGCATAGATTCAAAGCATTTTTCTTTAAGCTACAAGATTATTGATAATAAGCGCGATTCGTGGGTGCTGTTTTTGCACGGCTGGGGCGCGAATAAAGAGCTTATGGAGAGTGCGTTTGGGGGCAGATTTAAAAGCCTAAATCATCTTTATGTGGATTTGCCCGGCTTTGGCGGCAGTGATAATAATTTTGTGCTAGATTCCGCGCTTTACACGCAGATTATACAAAAATTCATCGATTCGCTAAAAATTACGCCAAAACTCATTATCGCCCATAGTTTTGGTGGCAAAATTGCAACGCTACTTGCTTTAAATATGCAAGATTCGGGCAAAGATTCGATAGATTCGCCTAAAAATACGCAAGATTCGCCCACAGATTCAAACGATTCAAACAAAGATTCGCCGAATCCTCCCCATTTAGTGCTTTTATCCTCCGCTGGTTTGCAAAAAAAGCAAGGCGTTAAAGTGAGATTAAAAATAAAATTCGCTAAAATTGCAAGGATTTTTCACCTAAAGGCAAAATTTTTGATTAGCGCGGACGCAAAGGGCTTAAGCCAAAATATGTATGATACTTTTAAGATTGTGGTAAGAGAGGATTTTAGTGATAGATTCGCGCTTTTGGGCGCGAATCAAAGCAAAAATTCCACAAAAACGCTTATCTTTTGGGGCAAAGACGATGAGGCTGTGCCACTATATTTGGGAGAGAAAATGCACTCTTTAATAAAAGATTCGAGCTTTTTTGCGCTAAGCGGGAATCACTTTTTCTTTTTAGATTCGCAAAATGCAAAGTTTATCGAATCAACCACAACTAAAACTTTAGGACTTTAAATGGATTTTTTGACTTTGCCTATTCAATCGCCTGAAATATCACGCGTTATTACGATTGCAACGCATTTCTTTTTTATGTTTTCTGTGGGATTTTACTTGCTACAAAATCTGCAATGGTATAATTACAGCGTGTGGCGCACTTTTACCAAGCACACGAAGTATCATTGGCATTTTATTTATTTGGTAGTGCCTTTTGCGCTATATTTTGCGTTAGAATATTATGGATTCGGGCAATTATTTTGCTTTTATCTTGTGATTCATATCATTTTGCTTGGCGTGTGGTATTATCGCCTTGATAAAAAGTTGGTTTTTACCAATCGTGTAAAGCGATTTTTTATCACGCTAACGATTTTTCTAACCATTGATTTTGTATTAGAGGCACTCTTTGATTTGCCCCAATATTCATCGTTCATCGCCCTTGTAGTCGCACTTTTGGAGTCAAAAATCAGCGAGGCAATCATTATGCGACAATATCGCAATCTCGCCACCGAAAAACTCGCCTCAATGCCAAATCTTAAGATTATCGCCGTTACGGCGAGTTTTGGCAAAACGAGTATGAAAAATTTTATCCACGCATTGCTTTGCAAAAAATACCACACTTACGCCACGCCACGCAGTGTAAATACCATTAGTGGCATTATTGCTGATATTAACGACAATTTGCCCGAAGAGGCGGAGATTTACATAGTCGAGGCGGGAGCTAGGCAAAAAGGCGACATTGATAAAATCGCCAAATTACTAAACCACCAAATCGCCGTCATCGGCGAAATCGGCGAGGCACATTTGGAGTATTTCAAAAGCATTGAAAATACCAAAGAGGCGAAATATGAGATTTTAAACTCGCAGCGTTTGGAGCGCGTGTATTTGTTTAAGGACAATGAAATCCCCGAGTTAGAAAATGGCGCGAAAATCGTGCGATTCCCCAGCGAAGTGAAAAATGTCGATTCAACCCTAAAGCAAACGAAATTTAGCCGAAAAGTCGGCAAGGATTTTATCGACTTTGAGACAAAGATTTTAGGAAAATTTAATATCACAAATATCGCCGTTGCGGTGGCAATCGCACAGGATTTGGGGGTAGGCACAAAAGAGATTCAAAAAAGCGTGGAAAATCTAAAGGCAGTTGAGCATAGGCTAGAAAAAATCGAGGTAAATTCCAAGTTGATTTTAGATGATAGTTTTAATGGCAATTTGGGCGGAATGGAAGAGGCGATTCGCCTAAGCTCTTTGCATAAAGGTGGCAAAAAGATTATCATAACCCCGGGGCTAGTGGAAAGTAGCGTGGAAAACAACACTAAACTCGCGCTTTTGATTGATAGAGTCTTTGACATTGCCATAATCACGGGCGATTTAAACTCTGCGATTTTGGCGCGTAATATCACAAATGCGCAAAAAATTATACTGCGTGATAAGATGAATCTAAATAATATTTTGTCGTCATTTTCGCATAGTGGGGATTTGATTTTATTTGCGAACGATGCACCAAATTATATTTAGCAAATAATTTGTCGCTAAAAGCTATTCAACAAATCGCTAAAGCACAAATCCACATAAATCCAACACTATAAATCCCAAGATTTTCGCTATAATTGCGCTTTATTTTTAGCACAAATTTGAGCTAGTTGCAAGGAGATTTTATGCGCGATAGGCTTTTTAAGAATGATTTGGGAGAGAAATTCTCTTTTAGCAAGGAAGTGGCAAGTGTGTTTGATGATATGTTGCCCCGCTCCGTGCCTTATTATAATGACAATATCGCGCTGATTGCCGAGCTATTAGAGGGGCGGAGGGCGATTTGTGATTTGGGTTGCTCTACGGGAAATTTGCTACTTTTTTTAGCGCAAAATCTAAAATGTGAGATTCTTTGTGGCGTGGATAATTCACCTGCAATGCTTGAAATCGCAAAGGCAAAAGCAAAGGCGTATGGCGCGAAAATTGACTTTATCGAGGCGGATATTTTGGATTTTCATTTTAACATTTCGTCATTGCGAGAGAGCGAAGCGACTGAAGCAATCTATGAATCAAAAATGGATTGCCACGATTCCACGCGTTGCGTGGAATCTCGCAATGACGGGTTTTTTGACACTATCATTTCAAACTACACAATGCAATTTATCCGCCCTCCCAAGCGCGAATTGCTTTGCAAAAAGATTTATGAAAACTTGCAAAAAAATGATATTTTTATAATGAGTGAAAAATTAGTGTGCGAAGATAAGTGGCTAGATAAGCGACTAATTGACATTTATCATAATTTTAAGGCGAAAAATGGCTATTCAAAAACTGAGATTTCTAAAAAGCGTGAGGCGTTAGAAAATATCCTCATTCCATTTACGCAAGATGAAAATGTGGCAATGCTGAAAAATGCTGGATTTCGCGCGGTTGAGGTGGTGTTTCGCTGTGGCAATTTTGCTACTTTTATTGCGCTAAAGGGGGTGTAAATGGAAGTCGTGGAATTGCTAAAAGAGCTAATAAAAAGGCAGAGCGTTACGCCAAATGAGTGCGGAATTTATGAGATTATTAAGGCAGAATTGGCTGATTTTGAGGCGATTGAGATAGAAAAAAATGGAGTGAAAAATCTGTTTCTATACAAAGATTTTAGTGTGGATTGCCACAATTCGGCATTCGCCGAATCTTGCAATGACGAAAATATAAAAAAACAAAATGCAAATTCAAGTATTTTTGATGAGAAATCGGGGTTGCGAAGCCACGAGCAAGGAAATAAGACTGATTCGTCTATGGTTGCTTCACTTCGTTCGCAAATTCTACGAATTGACGAAGCGAGTGGCAAACTCCCAGATTTATCGCCACAAGACGAATTTGCAAAACCTCACCTTTGCTTTGCTGGACATATTGACATTGTCCCCGCAGGATTCGGCTGGAGCGTCCCACCATTTGACGCTCTAGTCAAAGACGGCGTCCTTTATGGCAGAGGGGCGCAGGATATGAAAGGTGGCGTGGCGGCGTTCGTATCCGCTCTAAAAAAAGTCAAAAATTTTAATGGCATTTTGTCGGTGCTTTTGACTAGCGATGAGGAGGGCGATGGTATTTTTGGCACAAAAATTATGCTAGACGCGCTAAAAGAGCGCGGCTTATTGCCCCATTTTGCCATAGTCGCTGAGCCCACTTGCGAGAAAAAATTAGGTGATAGCGTAAAAATAGGACGGCGAGGCTCGGTAAATGGTGTTTTAACTATTCACGGCGTTCAAGGGCACGCCGCATATCCGCATAAATGCGTAAATCCGCTGGATTTAATCGCGCCCATTTTGCCACAAATCACTAGCAAGGATTTGGATAGTGGGAGCGAATATTTCACGCCTAGCAAAATCGTAATCACCGATATTCGTGGCGGTATCGAGGCTACAAATGTAACACCCGCCGAATTAAAGCTAATGTTTAATGTGCGAAATAACCCACTTACCGATAAAAATGCGATTCAAAACTATGTGGAATCTTTGCTAAAAAATGCGGGGATTAAAAAATATGATTTGTATTTAAATCAAGGCTCTTTTCCGTTTATCACGGATTCGAGCGCACTTTTAGATTCGCTTTGCCGTGCGATAAAATTGCGGACAAATACCACCCCACGCCCAAATACTGAGGGTGGCACAAGCGATGCGCGGTATTTTAGTGCCTTTGGCGTGGAGGTCGTAGAGTTTGGGCTAATCAATGATAGGATTCACGCCGTAGATGAATGCGTGAAAATTGCGGATTTAGAGGCACTGCGCGATATTTTTGCGGATTTTATCGCGGATTTTGATAGCGCAATTCGTAGCAATGACAAAAATTCTAGTATTGTGAGCGAATTTTTAGGGTTGTGCGAGGTGAGCAACGATGATAAGACTAATAGTCTATCGAGGAAGCGAACCGAAGCACTCCATAAAAAGTCGCCACAAGACGAATTTTAATATGCTTTTTGTTGCTTATAAACCACCACATCTCAGCTCAAACGCCTTTCTTTCCACGCTAAAAAGGCGTTTTGGCAATAAGACGCTTGGCTTTAGCGGGACGCTTGACCCATTTGCTAGTGGGACGCTCGTGGTGGCAAGTGATAAGCACACGAGGCTTTTTAGCCACTTTAAGTTAGCCCCAAAAGTCTATATCGCCACGCTTTGGCTTGGCGCGGAATCGCCCACGCTTGATATTACGGGCATTTCGCGCATTAGCGAGATAGGCGAATTTCCCATAAATCGCGTGGAATCCACGATTCAATCGCTAAAAGGCAAACTCACCTACACGCCACCCAAATTTAGCGCGAAAAAAGTCGGCGGGATTCGCGCCTATCATTTGGCGCGTGAAAATGCGGATTTTGCGCTAAAGCCTTGCGAAATGGAGATTTTTGACATAGCACTTTTGCGCTACAATCACCCATTTTTAAGTTTTAAGGTTAGCGTGAGTAAGGGCGCGTATATCCGCTCACTAGGGCAAATCATAGCAGAGCGATTAGGCACAAAGGGTGCATTAAGCGCATTAAAGCGCATTAGCGAGGGCGACTTTGCCTTTGAAAATTATAAAATGCTAAATCCGCTAGATTTTCTACCCTATCCAAAATTGCATTTGCCTTTATTAAAAAATGATTTTTTACACGGCAAAAAGGTGCATTTGGAGGTAGATTCCACGATTTTTAAGGAGGCGCGAATCCAAAAAAATCAAAAATATATTGTGATTTTTGATGAATTTTTTTCTATAATTCAGCTTGATTTTTACGGACGCGTAGAATATATTTTAAATAGGATTGATTTATGCTAGTTTTATCAAGGAAGATGGACGAGGAAGTGGTTATCGGCGAGGACATTGTGATTAAAGTCATATCAGTGCAAAATGGTATCGTAAAACTTGGATTTGACGCGCCACAGGACAAAATCATATTGCGAGGCGAGTTAAAAGCCCAAGTCGCGGGAGAAAACATAAAAGCATCGCAAAAAGATTTAGGCAATGATATTGCAAAACTAGGCGAGATTCTTTCAAAAAAGTGATATTTTTTAGGGATTTTTAAGCTATGATTATTCACTCTTATCCAAAGGTAAATATTTGCTTTAAAATTACAGGTTTTTTGGGGAATTACTGCGAGATTGCCTCGCGATTCGCACTTGTAAAAAGCGCGAATCTTTATGACAGAATAGAGATTCGGCAAAGCGATAGCTTTAAAATCAGTGGCAATTTTGATTGTAAAATGAGTGATAATACGATTTTTAGGGCGAAAGAAGCGTTAAGAGAGTTTTTAGAAGATTCGTCATTGCGAGGCGTTAAAAACGCCGAAGCAATCCAAATGTTAGAGTTTTTTTGTATAAATGTCGATGAAAAAATCCCCACATTTGCAGGGCTTGGCGGCGGTAGTAGCAATGCCGCAAGTTATCTAATGGCGATGAATGAGATTTTAGAGCTAAATCTAACGCCCAAAGATTTGGTGCAAATCGCCTCACGCGTGGGTGCAGATGTGAGTTTTTTTGTGCTTGGATTTAGCAGTGCAAATGTCTTTGGCATAGGTGAAAATGTAGAATTTTTTAGCGAAAACGCGCCTAAATTAGAGATTCTTACCCCACCCATTCAATGCTCCACAAAGGCGGTTTATGATGAATATCGCGCTATGAATACGCGTGGCGAGGCACATTTTTATAAAAACGCTAAAGAATTATTGGCTAATGATTCGGCGACATTATTACAAAAAAATACCATAAATTTTCTAAATGACTTATATGCTCCAGCGTGTAAAATCTATCCACAGCTTAGGGATTTTGCGAAAGATGGATACTTTTTTAGTGGCAGTGGCTCTAGCTTTTTTAGGCTAAAAATTTAAGGCAAAAAACTTATAAAAATGAAAATCATCGCAAACAATAAAAAAGCGCATTTTGATTACTTTATCCACAGCACATTAGAGGCGGGAATCGCCCTAAAAGGGAGCGAAGTGAAGTCCGCACGGCTAAATCGCGTAAATATCAAGGATAGTTTCGTGCGAATCATTAAAGGCGAGGCGTTTTTGTTTGGGGCGCATTTCAGCCACCTAGAGACGACAAATAGCCACTTTAAGCCCGATGAACGGCGCACACGCAAATTACTTTTGCGTAAAAAAGAAATCAATAAACTTTTTGGGGCTGTTAGCCAAAAGGGCTTTAGTATCGTGCCACTCGCAATGTATTTCAAGCGCAAACACCTAAAGGTGCAAATCGCGCTCGTCTCAGGCAAAAAACTCTACGACAAACGACAATCACTTAAAGAAAAAACGCTTAAAAGAGAAGCGCAAATTGCGATGAAAAAGTGGAAATAGCGATGAATAATTATAATAATGTTAAGCACCACACAAATCACAAAAATCTAAAAAAGTCAAATCACTATAAATACTCATCTAAATATTGATTTTATACCCCTTGCCACGCGCGGAGAGAATGTATTTTGGTTGCTTACTATTTTCGCAGATTTTATTACGCAATCGCCCGATGATTACATCAATGCTCTTTGAATCATCGGTTTTTTTGATACTTTTGCAGGATTCGGCGATGACTTCGCGCGAAAAGATAAAATTGGGCTTACTTAATAAAAGCGTCAAAATCTCAAATTCCGCCCTTGTCAGCTCTAATTTCTGCCCTTTGAAATACACATTCATTCCGTCCTTATCCACCAAAAATACGCTATTTGAAAAATCGCTCTGCGTAGGAATGATACTATATCGCCGTAACACGCTGTTGATTCGCGCCAAAAGCTCTTTGGGGTCATAAGGCTTTGGCAAGTAATCATCTGCGCCCAATTCCAAAGCCGTGATTTTATCCTGCGTGTCGCTTCTCGCACTTGAGATGATAATAGGGATATTTTTATCCGCCGAAATCTGTTTGCAAACCTCTAATCCGTCCATATTTGGCAAAGTCAAATCCAAAAGCATTAAGTCAAAATTGCCATTTTCGAGTGCCTTAATGCCTAAAATCGGGTCGGTGTAGTTTTGGACGCTAATGCCATTTTTCTTTAAAAATTCGCCCAAAATGTCCGCTAATTCCTCGTCATCTTCTATCATTAAGATTTTTGTCATTTTTTTTTGCCTCCATTTTTTTTAGATTCGCCTAAGATTTGCTTTTCAAAGATTCGCACCTTTAGATTCGCCTATAATGCCCTAACTTTCGCGCGATTCAAGGCTTTTTAATCTATCCTCAATTACAAAAAGTTGATATTCCAAATAGCTTATCACCATTTCTAATTTGATTTCAATGTCCTTATTTTGCGTGGCGCGTAATCCCTCAAATAGCACAAGCGACTTTTCTTTTAGGCGCAAAAGCAACGAAACTTCATCGCTAATCGCGCTATCCTCTATCAAATCCGCCTCTTCTTTTATGTCGATAAATAGCGGTGGCTTGGAATCGGATTCATCGTTTGATTCGCGTGAAATATGCGAATTATGATTTGATGAATCCACAAAATCCACTTGCTCTAAATCGCTATTCGTAGATTCGGCTAAATCCGCGCGATTTAGCTCATTTATCGTTGATAAAATCGCCTCTTTAGTTTCCACAAAGCCACCTCTCTAACTCATAAAGTTCCATTTTGGTTTTTGCTTTTTTGAAATATGTTAGCATACTTTCATTTGTGCCTTTGGTGGCGACTTTGCGCGTGGCGATTCGCCGTAAAGCACTCTCTGCCTTTTTATCCATAGGATTTTCCTTTAAAATGTCCCTATAAATACTCACGGCTTTTTCGCGCTCCCCGCGAATCTCATACACAGCAGCCATTAAATGCTTATCCATTTTTACGCGCCTTTTTACATTTACTATCGCATTTCACGCACTTTTTGCGCGACTAAGTCGCCCATTTTTGAGCAGGAAATAAAATGATTTTTATCCAAATCTTTGGTGCGGTGTCCTTCATTTAGCACGGCATTCACGGCGTTTGTAATTTTTTGCGTGGATTCACCTTCGCCTAAAAAGTCTAACATCATCGCGCTTGAAATGATTGTCGCCAAAGGATTTGCGATATTCTGCCCTGCAATATCTGGCGCACTGCCGTGAATTGGCTCAAAAAGCCCCGTTTTTTTGCCACTAAATTCGCCATCAACAATTTCGCCGATACTCGCACTCGCCAAAAGCCCAATCGAGCCACCAATCACACTTGCTTCATCGCTCAAAATATCGCCAAAAAGATTTTCCGTCAAAACCACATCAAACGCACTTGGGCGGAGAATTATTTGCATACTCGCATTATCCACATACAAAAAATCCACCTCAATATCGCTAAAATCCTTTGCCACTTCATTCACAACCTCGCGCCAAAGGACGCTAGTCTCTAACACATTTGCTTTATCCACGCAAGTGAGTTTTTTTCGCCGACTTCGCGCCAAATCAAAGGCGAATCGCGCGATTCGCGAAATTTCGCTGCGAGAATATCGCATAGTGTTGTAAGCCTCGCTTTCGCCTTTAAAGCGCGGTTCGCCAAAGTAGATTCCGCTAATTAGCTCCCTAACGATGACAAAGTCGCTATTTTGGATTCGCTCTTTTTTTAGTGGCGAGGCGTCCATAAGCGAATCATAAATTTTAATAGGACGCAGATTCGCATAAACGCCCAAATTTTTGCGAAGTCGCAAAAGCCCAGATTCGGGGCGCAAATGCTTTTCTAATTTATCCCATTTTTCCCCGCCGATTGCGCCAAATAAAATGGCATCGCTTTTTTTGCAACCTTCCAAAGTCTCTTCAGGCAAGGGATTCCCGCAATTATCATATCCTGCGCCACCAATAAAATATTCATCATAATGTAACGCAAAATCTTTTGGCAACGAATCTAGCACCTTTAACGCCTCATCTACCACTTCTACACCGATTCCATCGCCTTTTAAAAGCGCGATATTATATGTTTTCATTTCTTACGCGTCCCCCTTAAAAATTATTTCATTTTGCTTTGCGCGTATTTCATTAGCCCACCAGCATTTAGTAGCTCTAACATAAATGGCGGAATGGGATTAAACTTATAAGATTCACCATTTGTTTGATTGAAAATCTCCCCAGATTCCACGCGAATCTCCAAAATGTCGCCCTCTTTGATTTTATCTACTTCCGTGCATTCTAACGCCAAAAGCCCCATATTAAAGGCGTTTCGATAAAAGATTCGCGCAAAATACGGCGCAATCACGGCGCGAACTCCCGCTGCCTTTATGGCAATAGGCGCGTGTTCCCTGCTACTGCCACAGCCGAAATTCTCATCAGCCACGATAATGTCGCCATTTTGCACGATTCGCGCAAAATCCGCCCTCGCGTCCTCCATCAAATGCCTTGCTAACTCGCGCTCATCAGTGGTATTTAGATAACGCGCCGCTATGATTAAATCCGTGTCAATATTTTTGCCAAAACGCCACACTTTACCTTTTAGCTTTTCGCCTGTGATTTGTGAATCGCTCATTTTTAATCTCGCCTTAAAATTTTTAGCTATAATTTTAACCAATTTTTTAATAATTACAAATAAAAGGTTGCAAATGGACGAACAAAATAGGTTAGATTCGCTCTCAGACACGCTATTTGAGCTAATGGAAAATATCTCAAATGTCGAGGAATCGCTAGAGCAATTCAAAGCAGAGATGAAAGCCGAAGTCGAATCGCTAAAAACCGCACTAGAGGAATCAAAAGCGGATTTAAAGGCAAAAGCCGATTCGGCTAAAAATGCGCAAAATAAAAGGGCGGATAGCGAGTTAGCAAAGCGATTTAAAAGGTTGGAAGCAAATGTCAATACTATCATAGAAAGTGGCGTTTTGGATACGCTTAGCAAAAAGATTAGCGCGAAAATGCTTATCAAAAAGGAAATCCGCCGTTATCAATTTATGATAATGTTTGTTTTGCTACTTGTGGGCGGGGGAATCGCGGGATTTTTCTACTTTAACCTTGCTACCACACAAGAAAATCTAATCGCGCTTGGCGCGGGGCTAGTGCCATTTATCATCGCACTTTTGGTAATCAATAGAAACTTAAAATTATCGCTTATGGAGGAAAAGCGCACAAGGCATAATGTCCAAAGCGACATAGCTATCGAATCCCACACGATAGATATGCCAGAGATTGAAAGCGATGATAATATGGTAACCTTGCACCACCAAGCCCCAGCGCAACACCGCGAAAAAGAGATTCGCAATACTTTGGAATACTAGGATTTATTAGGATTTTATAAAGTAGGGTAGGGTGAATCGCAAGAAATTAAATTTGTAAAAGTTTTTGATTTGGCAAGTCTAAAAATCATAAAAAGTTACGAATATACCCAAATATTTTAAATTTATACAAATTTTTATTACACTTAAGCAAAGGTTAATGGGTGGGGGTAGAATACTCTTTTTTCAAAAAGGAGAAAAATGAAACAATCAATCAAAAAGTTAGCAATCGCTTCGATGATTGCAATGGTAATAAATGGCGGTATAGTAAATGCAAATGAAAGTGAAAGTAAAACAAAGAAACACCCAAGAGAGTATCTTACGCTAAAGATTGATAGCAATGAAAAAACAGGTGGATTCTTTGGTGGAGAGTTAGGATTAGGGATTTTCACTTTTTGTGATAATGCTCCACAATTCGGTTTCCAAGTAATCTCCAATACCCCATCTTTTAACATCAATCTAATTGGTGGTTATCAATGGTATTTCTACAATCACCCCAACTTTTCACTAGGCGTTAGAGCTAAAGGGTATTTAGGTTATGGATACGATAAAAATTCAATAAAGGATAACGGCAACAATTTATATTATAATAGTGTCAATGAAGTTAGTATTGGTTCAGAGTTACAATTTCTATGGGATTTCTTATATTGATAAACATTCTTTGGGTATTCATTTTTCACCCATTGGATTTGATGTAAATGTTAGTGTAGATAATAAAAGTTATGATACATCAAATACAACAAATGGAGCTCAAAATCCTGGCAAAAAAACTGAAGTTATGACAACACCTAGCTATACCATTAGCACAGGCATCCATTACTACTATGACGCAAATCATCAGTTGTTCTTGGATTATAAGTATTTTGCAAACGGCAGTGGTTATGAAAATGATTATGTATTTGTAAAAAGACATCAATTTACGCTTGGTTATTCTTATAAGTTCTAGGGAGGTGTAAAATGGAAACTCTAATTAAAATAATGCAATCGACAGCAATGTTTAGTGGATTGATAGTTGTGAATCTTATCCTTATTGGAGTATTTGTAGCTTTTATGCCAAATATTTTTCACTTAAGAGTGCTTTAAGTTTTATTGTGGAATAATTTGCTTGTTTTCTAGGCGGCATCTTTGCCGCCACCTTATTCTGCATAGTCAATCAAATCCTTATCAAAGCTGATAATCAAATCATCAAGGAAAGTTGTAATTTTACTTGGCTCTATGGCGATATATACGCTTTCTTTGTATTTATTTGTAATTTTGACATTCAATCTAGGATAGCCGTTGTTTGTGAATTTATAGAGATTCTCAAAATGAAAAGCTCGATTGCGGATTAGGCGGAATAGTTGTAATACAGCCTTTGCTTTATGATAATTTCTTAGCCACATACGCTTATTAAAGCGATTTCTATTTTTCGCATAATATTTTCTCAAATCCAAATTATTCAAAAAGATTTGACTAAGGATTTGATTGTGAATCCTATAATGCTCCACTACTTGCACCCAAAATCCCAAACTTTGAATGGAAACTAATTTATCGTGCGTAGGATTTTCTTCCTTTGGCATTTTTAGCTCTATATCACTCGGCAGAGATTTAAGCCATAGTGGATTTTGTGATTGCATAAGATTATCAACGCTATTACGCAAGATGATTTCTAAAATGCCTATTTTATGTGAGATTTTGCCGATAAGTGCTAGATTTGCTTCGTGTTCATCTAGGCTAGTGTAGCCATTTAGCCTAGCTTGTGAGAATAGGGCTATAAGTCTATTTTGATTCAAAGTTGTGTCCTTTAAGATTCACCCGCCGTATTCCCAAATTACGCCGTCTTTTGTATCTAGTAAATTCACATTTTTTGCTTTTAACTCATCGCGGATTTTATCG
>JBNMHH010000010.1:0-18873 GCA_050872665.1 Helicobacteraceae bacterium | reverse complement strand
GATACTTCGCTACGCTCAGTATGACGAGGTTTTTTATTTTTTTGTCATTCTGAGGGCGACAGCCCGAAGCAATCCACTTTTTTCGTCATTGCGAGGCGATTCAACGAATCGCCGAAGCAATCCAAACAAAATCAAATTTAATCCTTTTTTATAGATTGCTTCGTTGCACTCACTTTGTTCGTGCGCCTCGCAATGACGAATCGCCCTTATGCTTTGTGCGCCTTTAGGCGATTCCACTCTTTTTGTGCGGCGGCAAATTTATTATCAAAGAGCGAATCCTCCTCGCGCAGTCGCAGTTTTAACCGCGCCAAACAATCCTTGCTGACATCTTCAAGCACCTGAATCACAAGCGCATCAAACTTGCTTCCGTCATCATCGTAAATCGCCAGTTGAAACGCCTCCACATATTTTTTGTAATCCTCCTCATCTTTTTTATCGCTAAGCTCTTTTTGGCGAATCGAGTTTAGAATATCAATCAAATCCTCTTTTGTCATATCATCGATTTGCTTTTTGCTATATGCGTTGCTGATAGCCTTTAGGCGACGCACTAACTCTTGCTTATCTCTAGTGCTATTAAAAAACTGCTTGTAATTTTTCTCCATATCATCTGGCATAAATTCGCTGATAATGTATTTTTTTGCATTTGTGATATTGCTAATGTTTTGTGAGATTTTATTGTCATTTAGTTGCGCAAAAATATCCTTTAGCAACTCGACATTTTCGCGGTTATTTTCGATAAATAGCATAAAAGACGCGCATTCCTCTTTGGGCATAAACGAGGCGATTTTCTGCGCCATTTGCTCGATGATAATCTCTTGGTATTGTCTATATTTTATCTCCAAAATTAGCAACGCCTTTTCGATTTTATGCGCTGGGAGCGTGTTTGCCACCACTTCGTGAATCGTAGCGTAAGAATACTGCTTTAGCAATTCGTTAAAAACAGCGTAAAAATCCTCTGCGTCTTTGATTTTTGCTTTGATTGTCGAATCGGCGATTTCGATTTTTTCCGCGCTTTTTTCTTGCTTTATGCCTAAATTAAAATTCGCAAATCTTTTGCACCAATCGCGCGAAACCTCCATAAATCGCGCTTGTAATTCATCATTGCTTAAGCTGTCAATATTGCTAAGTCCGTGATTTTTAAGCTGTAAAATGAGCCTTGAGCGTGTGTCTAAAGCCTTTTTTTCTTCCATTTTTGCCTCTTTTAAATTATTTTAGATTCACGCGAATCGTGCGTGGATTCACAAGAATCGCATTTAGATTCGCCGTGTATGGATTCGTGCGAATCACGCTTGGATTCGCCTAAATTTTGCCTAGCGCAAAGCATTCCAAACCTTTAGCATATCGATATGTGCGCTAAAATCGTGGCAGCGAATAATATCCGCGCCGTTATCTAGCGCGATTTGGTGCAGTGCAAGTGTGCCAAAGCCACGCTCTAGCGTGTCTTTGCCCGTGATTGCGCCAATGCTTCGCTTCATACTCGCCCCCACCAAAATCTCACAGCCAAAATGCCTAAAATGCGCTAGATTACGGATAAGCGCGAGATTTTCCGCGTCATTTTTGCCAAAACCAAAGCCAATATCCAAAATAATCTGCTCTTTTTTTATGCCTAATTTATCAAGCGATTCAAACCTTTGGGAGAAAAATTTATCAACGGCGTGGATAATGTCGTAATCTTGCGGATTCGTGGCTTGATTCGTGCTTTGTTTTGGTGAATCTTGTGGCGGAAAAAGCCACGAATTGTGCATTAGAATAATTTTTTTATCATTATTTAGCGCAAGTTTTGCTAATCGCATATCACGCAATCCCTCAATGTCGTTAATAACGCTAAAGCCCCGCTCCGCGCAAAATTCCGCGCATTCATAATTATAGCTATCGATTGAAAATATCGCCTTATTCGTGAATCCAGCCTTAAAAATCGCCTCTATCGGCTCTTTTAGCCTTTTTAGTTCAATTTTAGGCGCGATTCGCTCACTATCGGGGCGAGTCGATGCCGCGCCAATGTCAATAATCGCCACGCCCTCATTTATCATCGCCTCAATCTTTTGCAAAATCTTATCAATCTCATTCACACGCGAAGGCGCGTAAAATGAATCCTCCGTAATATTGATAATCCCCATAATTTGGGGCGATTTGACGTTTTTGGCTTTGCTAGATTCGCACGAATCCACGCTTATTTTTTTAGATTCACACAAATTTGTCGAATCCAAATGCGCCTTTAGATTCGCGCCTAATTTTTTTAGCCCAAAAGGCTGAATCGCGCACTTTGCGATGATTTTTTCCATTTGCAATGCAGTGGCAATCAAAACGCCACAATATTTTTTTTGCTCCCCTAAAATTAGCTCTTTTGGCACTATGAAATCGCCTCCTGCACTGATTGCCTCTTGCTTTAAGATTAACGCCGCACTTAGCTTTATATCATCAATTTGAAAGATAAAAATCCGCGCTTTTTTCTTTGCACACGCTACCGCAAACGCCGTTGCACCAAGCGAATCAAGTGCGTTACTTAGATTTGCCACGCGCTTTATTGTCATCTTTTTTGCCTTTGAATTGCGATTGATACACGCGCAAAAGTGCGATAAACAGGGCAGTTAGCGTAGGTCCTATGATAATCCCCCAAACTCCAAAACCAGCCAATCCAGCCAAAATGGCGATAAAAATTATCATTTCGTTGATTTTTACAGGTTTTTTGAGTAGGACGCGATTCACAATGCCGATGATTAGGGGCTTTATGACATTATCAATCACAAAGCCAATGAAAATCATCGCATACAGCGCGACAAAAATCGCCGTTTTCAAATCGCCAAACGAATAAACATACAAACAAAATGGCAACCATACAAGCGCACCGCCCACAATCGGCACGATAGAGGCAATCCCATACGCCACGCCAAAAAGCACCCCACTAAAGCCCAAAAACTGCGCCACAATGCCAAAGCTAAAGCCTTGCAAAATCATAGAGATTATGGAAGTAAAAAATACAACTTTTAGGACACCGCTAGTTTCTTGCAAAATATCCTTGCTAATTCGCTCATCAAGCGGGATAATGTCGATAATATAATCATAAATTTCCTTGCCATAATAATAAAATAAATACAAGAAAATTACTATAAATGCCAAATCTGTAAAGAAATTCACACTCACCTTGCCAAGCCACGCACTCGCACTCATCGCACGGCTCACAATCGCGCTAATATCAAAGGACTGAATCGCCGCAATCGCGCGTTTGCGGAAAATCTCTGGCACACCATCTAAAAGCGCAATGAGATTTTTTTGCGAATCCTTAAAAAATCCTGTGAGTGCGGAGCTATCAATGCTTTTTATATCACTAATTAGCTCCGCGCTAACAAGCCACAGCGGAATCACACAAAATGCAAGAAATATGACAATGGCAAAAAATGACGAAAGAAAATTGTATTTTATAAATCTATCAGCGCATTTTTTTAGCCCAAAAGTCGCCACGCAGAGCAAAAGCGCGATGATTAGATTCATCAAAAAGGGCTTATAAAGCTGTAAAATCCAATAAAGCGTGATTAAAAAAATAATCCAAAAAAAATATTTGGGTTTCATTTGATTCCTTTTTGGCGATTCTTATTTTTTAAAAAGTTCGCTGTGTGAGCCGACATTAAGGCAATATAGGATTAGTTTGTCCTCTTGCTTTTGGTAGATTAAAAGCAAATCTGGCTTTATGTGGCACTCTCTAAATCCACTATAATCGCCCTTTAGCGCGTGGTCGTTATGTTTTGGCTCTAGCGATTCGCCATTTGCTAGTCGCTTGGAAATCTTGCCAAATAATTCTTGTTCGTTTGGCGTTAGTTTTTTAAATGATTTTTTGAATGACTTGGCAAGTTCTATGGTGTATTTCATTCACTATCGCTTTGCAAATATTTCATCATCTCGCTATGAGTGCTAAATTTTATCGTCTCACCTCTTTCAAACTCAGCAATCGCCTCTAGTAGCTCATCGCTTGGATTATAGCCGTATTCTTTGCAGATAGGGCATTCATCGACTTCATCGCTAGATTCAGTCCTAAGCGTGGCATTTGTCCCCTCTGCAAGTCCCTTAAATGCGGGTAGATATTCCTCTTTGACATTTTGGATTATTAGCGTCATACTCGCCTCCTAAAGCTAAAATTGCGACATTATAGCATAAAATGCGTTTTGGCAATCAAATCTTATGATTCGCGCCTTTTGGATTCGCCCACGCCATTACCCATTTCCCATTTTTCTATCATTTTTTCTAACGATTCGCAGTCGGCTTTGAGGGTGGAGAGAATATTTTTGGCTTCAAGCCCGATGAGTAGCAATTCATAGACTTTTGGGCGGTCTTTTTTCCACTTGCGGAGCGTTTTGACATTTATGTTTAGCAATCCCGCCAAGTCCCTTTGCGTCATCGTTGTGCCTTTAAAAATTTTTAAGGCGCAATATATATCTTTTGGGTTTAAAATACAACTAGGTAAATTTAGACTTTTTTAAGAAATAAAAGGGTAATATTTGGCTTTATTTTTTTATAAAAGGAGAGAATATGAATAAGCAAGAATTAGGAAAAATACTAGCGCAACGATACAATCAGCACGAAAAAGGTTTTGCGAATTGCTCTATTATCTTATTTGGCATTGAGTATGCAAGTGAAATCAAAAGTGGTGGCTATACGCCAAAAGACATACTTGAAGCCTCCAAAATAGGGAGAAATTACGAATCAGATTTACAAAAAGGCATAAAACTAGCAAATTTCGTCCAAATTAAAGACGGACAATAACACAAAAGGTTGCAAAAATGAAAAAGTTAGTTTTGTTGATTTTGGTAAGCGTGGCGGTTTATGGGGCAGATTCGGCGGATTCAAAGAATGCAAACAAAGGCTATGATAAATGTGTCGAAATGCTAAAAGAATTTGTCCCGCCTTTGTATGTGAATGTGGCGTATTATAGTATTTTGCCAGAACGAGCGAAGCCTTATTGCACGACATTAGGGCTTTATTTGAATCTATACACGATTCCAGCACAAAAGCAAAATGATAAAAAATGATTCATAAAATTGCGTGTAGCGTCATAATCATATTGCTTTTTTGTGGCTGTGGGGGCGGTGGATTCGCAGAGTTTTATAAGCCTAATGTAACAGATGACGAAGTAGAAGAACTAAAATCAGGTGGATTATTTGTAGATGAATTAGCTCCAGAAGTATTTTTTAACGATTATGGGCGATATATGGCATATCACGAAATGCTAGTAGTAGAATATGAGTGTATAGTAATTGGGCAATCTAGCTTTAACGGCGCACTCAAAAACATTTGGTGGGGGACAACTAGCAAGGGAGACGCCGAGCGACACGCCAAAAGTGTCGGCGCAAATTACTACATACGCTACGCAGGATATACAGGCACTAAAAGTGGCACTTACACCTATATGATGCCATCTACCTCCACTTCCAATACAAATATGAATGCTCGTGCTTATGGCTCAGGTGGCTGGGCTAGTGGATATGGCACTGCTACCACTACCACAACTTCAATGATTCCTATGGTAGGCTCTTATAGTATAGATGAATATAACCAAATTGGCATTTTTTATCTATGTCCATAAGGAAATAAATATGAAAAAGATAATTTTTAGTGTGCTAATAATACTAAATAGTGGCTTTAGCGCAACGATAGAGGAATCATTTAGTGAGTGTTTAGGCGGAGATAATAGCTCTTGTAAATCCATAGTAAATCAACTGCCAAAGTTAGAATCTTGCGCGGGAATGTGCGAAACTGAGGGCTATCATTGTATATCTTGCAATCAAGTCGGCTTAATTTATATACTACTAGATAATCTACCAATGGCAAAGGAATATTTTAAAAAATCCATAAGCAAAGGGAATTATTACCCATATTTACATTTATGTAATATGAATTATTACTATGGCGACAATGAATCTATAAATATTTTAGAGCAAAATTGCAACGCACAAAACACGCAAAATAGGCAAAAACTCGCTTGTTTTACACTTGGAAAGGCTTATCTAAAAGGCAGGGGCGTATTTGGCAAAGGAAAAGGCATAGCACAGGACTACAAAAGGGCTTTTAATGCGCTTGAAAAAAGTTGCAATTTAGATTTTAGCGATTCGTGCAATTTAGTAGCATATCTATATATGCGTGGCAAAGGGACAAGGCAGAGTTTAATAAAAGCAAAAGAACTATTTGGCAAGTCCTGCGACTTAGGTAATCAAGGCGGTTGTAATGCGTATAATGATATGTAGTGAATCTAAATGTAACTACAATTTTTATAGATTTAAGTCGTGCGCTTTGGATTGCTTCGGCGAATCTAGTTTCGCCTCGCAATGACGAAATTTTTTAATTTTACGCTAGATTTGTAGTCGATTCGTGTAACGAATCGCAATTCGCAGAATTTGCGAGAGCGATAGCTCGAAGCAACCATCGAAGTAATGGCGGTAGTGCTTTCGCAGTTTTGTGTGAAAACGGCGCAAATGATTACCCAAGACACAAATTGTAGTGTCTAAAACAACTCCTTAAACGACATATTTAACAACTCATAACTTTTCCTTGTCGCTACGCGTCCCCTTGCTGTGCGCTCGATATAGCCATTCGCAAGTAAATACGGCTCGATTATATCCTCAATCGTGCGCTCATCTTCGCTCAAAGCCGCCGCAATGGTGCTTAGCCCCAAAGCGCGTCCGTTTCCGCCACACAGCAGACGCAAAAACGCCAAATCTAACTCATCAAACCCCCGCTCATCGACACCTAACTCATTTAGTGCTTGAATGCTTCGCGCAATCTCAATGGTGGATTCGTTGTGAAATTCGGCAAAATCACGGATTCGCCGTAAAAGTCGTAGTGCTACGCGTGGCGTCCCGCGCGAACGCTTTGCGATTTCTAATGCCGAATCCTTTGAGGCGATTTTATTTAGCTTTTTACTTGCTAGGCTCACAATCTGTGCAAGTTCGGCGATTTCATAAAATTGCATTCTAAAATTTATGCCAAATCTATCGCGCAGTGGGTTGCTAAGCATTCCTGCGCGTGTGGTTGCGCCAATTAGCGTAAAATCCTCAATGTCGATTTTTATCGTCTGCGCCGAAGGTCCCGAGCCTATGATAATATCCAGCCGAAAATCCTCCATCGCCGAGTATAAAATCTCCTCAATCGCCGAGCTTAGGCGGTGAATCTCATCGATAAACAAAATATCGCCCTTGCTAAGATTCGACAAAATCGCCGCCAAATCGCCACTTTTTTCAATCATCGGCGCGGAAGTTACCTTAATATTCGCGCCCATTTCATTAGCAATCACATACGCCAAAGTCGTGTTGCCAAGCCCCGGCGGTCCACAAAGCAAAATGTGGTCAAGTGCCTCGCCACGCTTTTTTGTCGCGTCAATGGAAATGTGGAGATTTTTTTTGATATTTTCCTGCCCGATATACTCGCTAAATTTCGCAGGACGCAGGGAATTGTCGTCCTTTTCCTCGAAACTCACGCGCTCAATCTCAACTAATCGCTCCAAAATCGCTCCCAAAGTTTTTGAAAAGTTTAAATCTTTTGAATCTAAGGGCGGATTGTAGCGAATTTTGGATTAAAAAGTTTATTATGTAATTATAGAAAGATAAACACTATGCCAACGCTACCATTTTAGCACAAATTTATTGCTTGAATCGCCACACTCTAGCTCAATTTTTATCCCATATTCATCGCAGATTTTTTTTACCAAACTTAGCCCAATGCCAAAGCCACCCGTATCCGCACCAAACCTCGCATATCGCTCAAAAATCTTATCCACATTTTCGCGCTCAATCAACGCACCGCTATTTTCAATGCTAAAAATACCTTTATCAAGCATAAGCGCGATGAATCCGCCTTTTTTATTGTATTTAATGGCGTTGCTGATGAGATTATCAAAAAGCGTATTTAGCGCGTTGCGCTCAGCAAAAATCTCAGATTCGCCCACATTAGCGCGAATCTCTAGCCCTTTTTTATTAAAAAACGGCGCGAAAAATTCCAATCGCTCATTTAAAATCGCCCCCACACTTAGTCGCTCTTTTTGCGTGGAGCGTGGGAAATTATACGCCACAAGCGAATTATAAATGGCATTTAGTTGCAAAGAGGCAAATTTGATTCGCTCGATTTTTTTGGCATCGCTTGGGCTAAGATTATCCGTTTTTAGCGTCTCAATACTCATCAAAATCACGCTTAGCGGGGTATTTATCTCGTGTGTCGAATCCTTTATAAATAAATCAAGCGCGGAAATATATTCATTTAGTGGCTTTAAAAATAAGCGCACTAGGATTGTCGCCACCACACCCATAGCCACAAATACCAGCAGTAGCGCACCGCCCAGCTTTAGCCTCATCGCCAAAATCGCATCATCGGCACTATCGCTTTCCAAAAAAATCTTATAATGCGACTTTTTATAGCCATGCCCTCGCTCGTGTGGCGGTTTGCGCCCTCTTAGCTCATCGTCCTCGCGTTGCGGAATCGCAAGTGGATTTGCGATGATTTTATCCTCGAATCGATAAAATCCCATTTGCAATTCACGAGGATTCGGGTCGCGCGAGAGATTTGAAAACAGCTGATTATCGCGCCTATCGTAAATCGCAAAAGGAATGGGCGTTTTCTCTTTGATTTCATCAAGCGCAATTTCCCAAATGTAGCTACGGCGCAAAACCTCCAAAATATAATACGAAGTGTCGCGCAAATCCGCCATCTGCCGATAGATGATATTTTGCGTCATTTTGGAGTTGAGATAATAAAAGCCGATACATAAAAATATCGCGCTGGTGCCGAGATAGAGGGCTAAAATCTTTATAATCGTTTTGCGAGTGTTTTTAAACATTTGCCTTTCCTTTGCGTGGCGATTCTATCTTTTTTTCAATTTGTTCTGGGGTCATCATTTGCGTTATGTTGGCACAAAATTTCGCTCAATGGACGCCCAAGTCCTATTTCGCTCATTTCGTGCCAAAAGAACGCAAAGCACTACTGCCATTACTTCGATTGCGATTCGTTGCACGAATCGACTGCGAATCTTGCGCCAAATCTATAAATCAGGCGAGATTCGGTTTGCACTTCGTGCAAATTGTTTTGTTTGGATTGCTTCGGCGAATCTGCGATTCGCCCTCGCAATGACGATTCGGTGGCGTTTGAATTAAAATCCAATTCTAGTATTTGCGGTGGAAATTTTGTATTTGTAGAAAATTTTGGGGATAAAACTAGACTTGGGGTCTGTTGTTCCCCAAAATTTTCTACAAGTGCGAAAGGTGCGCCCAAAGACGAATTTAAGTCAATACACATACGCATACCCATTCCCTTGCTGATTTATAATTTTCTCCTTTCCCAAAATCTTTCGCAAATTCTTTATATATGCCCTTAAACTCATCTCACTTGGGCTTTGATTATAATCCCACAGCTCATCAAAAATACTCTCCACGCTCACATAAGAGGGCGCATTTTTTAGCAATAAACTAAGCAACATATTTTCCTTTTTAGTTAATGCCACAGGGGCGGAATCCTTATACAAAACTTTTGAAATCATATCAAATTTGAATCCATCGTGCATTGCGATAAAATCCTCGTTTTTATGCGAAAATGTCCGCTTTAGCAAAGTTTGGATTCGCAACTTTAGCTCCGTTAGCTCAAAAGGTTTGCGTAAGAAATCATCGCAACCCACGCCATAGCCTTCTTTTAAGTCGCCGATTGACGAAAGGGAGGTGATAAAAATGCAAGGCGTGGCTTTGTCCGCTTCGCGCAGGGATTTTAGCAAGGCAAATCCGGGAGGTAACAAATCCGCCTCAAAATCCTCGCCCAGCGGCACTTTCACATCTAAAAGCCAAATGTCAAATTGCTTTTCATACGCCAAGTCTAACGCCTCACTTGCGCTATGCAGTGGCTAACTTCAAAGCCCTCTTCCTCTAAAAACTCACACATTATTTCAGAGAGGACAAAGTCATCTTCTAAAAGCAAAACATTCGCGCCCATTTGCCACAATCCTTACATTTTGATAGATTTTTCAAAGCCAAATTCTACCGCGAATTTAGCTTTGCTGCGAATCTACGAATCTACTTCGCAGGTGGCGCAGGTGGCGCAGGTGGATTTGGACAATTTCCACCGCAATTACCCGCTTTATGCCACGCACCTTTGCCTTGTCCTTTGCCAAAGCCTCTATCGCCCTTGTCGCCTCTATCAAAAGGCGCACCAGCGAAATGTCTGCCACGCGCACCAGCCAAAGACTGCTTATACGCACGAATATCTTTGACTTTCATTTTATCAAAGACTTTTTCTTCATTTGCGCGGTATTTTTCCCAAAACTCACGCGCTTCCTTGCCTGTCATATCATCTACGCGCTTATCAATCTCGGCAAAATAATCTCTTGCTTCCTCTGCCTTGACTTTTCCAGCCATATTTAGCAAATCTGCATTGCTACTTTTGCTAAAATCCGCCGCGAAAATCGCGCCACTAGCGATAATACTAATCGCCAAAACACTTAAGATTTTCATCTCAAAACTCCTTATAGAAAAATTTAGGGGCATTTGGGGGATTGCCAAAAACCCCAAGCGCAATATTAAAGCAAAGTTGTGAAATAGTTGTGAAATTTTTATTTATAGTAATGAATCTATTTTGCTGTGTTTATTTCGGCAGTATTTTTATAACTTAAACAAAAATAAGTCTTTTTGCGATAGAATTGCGCTTTTATAATATATAAATTTTTAGGATTCGTAAATGTTAAAAGATTGCGTTGAGTATGGGATTTTGGGCTTTTTAGTCGTCTTAAGCATTGTAGTTTTGACGCTGATATTAGAGCGACTTTGGGCGTATAAAAAAATCGACATTGCGACATTTGAGGATAGAAAATTACTCGAAATCGAGCTAACGCGCAATCTAACGCTACTTGCCACAATCGGCACAAACGCGCCTTATATCGGGCTTTTGGGCACGGTCGGCGGGATAATGCTAACTTTCCTTGAAATCTCACAAGGCGATTTAGTAAGCACGAGTGCGATTATGAGCGGACTAGCACTTGCGCTAAAAGCCACTGCGCTTGGGCTTATAGTTGCGATTCCCGCCATTGTGGGATATAATTTGTTGCTTAGAAAAAGTGAAGTTTTGCTTAGTCTGTGGGATTTGGAGAAAAATCGCAGTGATTATAGCATTTAGGATTCGGGCTTTGGACGCAAAAATTATGGCGAAAATGACGCAAATTACGGCAAAATTTAAGGCGCAAATATGAAAAAAATAGATTCGCTAAATCTTATTCCATTTATTGACATTGTGCTTGTGTTACTTGTCATCGTGCTAACAACGGCTAGTTTTATCGAGCAGAGGCGCATTTCTGTGGATATTCCACAGGTTAAAGATTCGGTGGCAAATAGCGGGAGCTTAGGCAAAGATGACAAGATTATCAGCATAAAAGGCGACAATAAGATTTTTTACGATGATAGTGAGGTGGATTTGGAGCAGTTGCGATTTCATATTTCAAGGTTGCCAAAGGATTCGCATATCGTGCTAAATGGCGATAAGCAAAGCAATTTTGATACTTTTGTAAAGATTATGGCGTTGTTAGAGAGTTTGGAATTTGAAAATTTATTTATTTTGATTGACAAGCAAAAAGAGGGGGCAAAATAATGTTTAAAGAAAGCTATTCATTTGAGCTAATTATCTCCGCAGTCGTTACAATGGGCGTGATTTTGCTATGTGTGCGAATCTACCTAAAAATCGTCAATAAAAAAAGCCACATTCAAAAGCCAGATTGGCTCGGCGATGACTTTGATGAGCGATTTAATATGAAAGGAAAATAGCGCGTTGATTATCAATATATTTTTTACGATTTTAATGCTTGGCTTGGCGTTTGTGGATATTAAAACCACAAAAAGTCCTACGCACAGGGATTTCAAATCCATAATCCTTACCATTGGCGTTTTGGGGACATTTGTGGGAATTTTTGTAGGGCTTTGGGATTTTGACATAAATAGTATGGAAAGCTCGATTCCATCGCTGTTAGAGGGGCTAAAAATCGCATTTTATACTTCTATCATCGGTATGAGTTTAAGCGTTGTTATAAGCATTTATCAGCGCAGTATCGGCTATAAATCAAGCCCAAATGACAGCTTGGAATTTATCAGTTTGCAAAGCAAAAAGTTAGATAGCTTGGATTTGGTGGCGCAAAGCACCAAAGACTTGCAAAGCGCGATTCAATCGCTAAATACTTCAAATACAAAATTGCTTGATTCGATGAGCGGAATGATGAGCGAATTTTTGCGCGGTGTTGAATCGTCCTTTGCGAATCTCTCCGCCACAGCAACGAATCTAAATGATATTTTAAGCGCGAATCACAAGGATTTAAGCGCAAAATTAGAATCGCTTGATTTATCTATCAAAGAGATGGATTTTAATTTCAAAAAAGAGATTGAGCGACTAAGTGCGAATTTTAGCGCAGATGTGATAAATGCGCTTGATTCGCTTAGCCAAAAATACAGCGAAACCATTGCGGTGCATTTTAGCGAGAATTTCAAGCGATTTAATAGCGCGGTGGAAAATCTCTTAGCGTGGCAGATTGAATATCGCCAAAGTGTGGTGGATTCAAATGAGATTTTGAAAAATTCCGTTGAAAATACACAAAAATTTTCAAGCATTACTGAAGGCATTCTAAAGCGCGATGAAAAGACGATTGAGCTGTATAAAGAAGTCAGTGGCATTATGCACGAATACAAGGCGCAAAATATTATTTTGGACGAAAAGCTAAGCGCGATTCGCGATTTGGGTAGTGGCGCGATGGAGGCTTTGAAATTTATGGGCGAATTTTTCACCGAGCTAAATGCGAATCTAAAAAGCACAAACGAAGCCCTAATCGCAAATATCAAGCAAAGCATTGATGGCGTATTTGTGGGCGTTATCAAAGATTTTGAGAACGCAAATAAGCAAATCATTAGCGATTTAGGCAAAAGAGACAGCGCGATTCACACGCAAATGAGCAAGGCAGAGAAATTCCTAGAAGACCTCATCAAAATGATGATAGCGCATAACAAAACGCTAAGCGAAAGCTACGCCAAGCTAAATAAAGATGTCGAGTTGCACTCACGGGCGATTTCTAAAAATACTAGCGAGATGATTAGCGAAATCAACAAAGACGGCATTAAGCACCTAAAAAGCACCACTAAGATTTACTTTGATGATATGTCGATTGCGCAAAGTAAGATTTTAAACTCTATGTCGCACCAAATCACAAAGCACCACGAGGAATTAGACGCCACGCTAATTGCGATGAGTGCGAAATATTTGGAGAGCTTGGAGCAAATTAGCATTTCAAGTGTGAGCGCAAGTAAGGATTTAAATCTCATAAATACGCAGGGCGTTAGGAATCTAAATGACGAAATCGCCCAATATGTCCGCAAAAATAGCGATATGCTAAAAGATTCAAGCAATGAGTTGCTAGAGATTTTAGCCGTAGTGCGAAAACAAGTGGAAATCGCCACAGCACGGACAAATGATATGCAAAATACGACAAGGGATTTTATGAAAGATTTGGAAGATTCACTGCAAAAAGCAAGTGATGGATTCAAAGGCGATTATGAATGGTTCTTACGGCGCGTGAGGGAAATTATAGGAGCGCGGGTGTGAGGAAATATTGCAAAATTTATTTTGAATTCATATAGTGTAATGATAAATTTGATAGATTATAGACATATAAAAAACAACAATCGAAGTAGTTGCGGTGGAGGTTGTGGAGTTTTTGGGGATTTTTGAGTGTGAGACTAGACTAATGGTCTGCGAACACTTGAAAATCCCCAAATCTCTGCAAAATGCACCCAAATACAAATTGCAAAACGCCAAATCATAAAGGACGCGCAAATGAAAAATAACTTTGAGTGGATTAGCATCTCCGATATGTTCGCTGGTATAATGATGGTATTTTTGCTACTTGCCATCGCATTTATGTTTGTCAGCCAAAAGCAAAGCGCGGAGTTGCTACGCAAAAACAAAGAGTTAGCCGAGCTAAATGAGCAAATGAGTGGCATTTTACGCGCATACTCGGACTTGCAGTTGAAAATAAACGCCGATTTAGTCGCGGAGTTTGGGGGCGATTTTGACAAGTGGAATGCGACTATTGATGATAATAACACGATTCGCTTTAATAATATCGAGGCAATTTTTGAGAGCGGGAGCGCGGAGATTCGCGCGGATTTTAAGGCGATTTTGCGCGAATTTTTCCCGCGATATATGAGTATCATCAATAAATACCGCGATGACATTGAGGAAATCACTATTGAGGGACACGCTTCAAATGTGTGGCGTGGCGCGAGTAATATCAATGATAGCTTTGTTTTCAACGCTGCGTTGTCGCAAAATCGTGCGCTAAATGTTATGCGATATTGCTTTTTGGAGGCGACAAAGGGCGATGAGCGCAAGTGGCTTATGGGCGTTTTGCACTCTAATGGAATGAGCTTTTCGCGTCAGCTTGAAAGCGAGGCAAAGTCGCGCCGTGTGGAATTTCGCGTCATCACAAAAGCATATAATAATATTAAGCAGATTATTGACTCTGATATTTTAAAGATTGATAGAAACATCAATGTGCGATAGAAATTCATAAAAATACCAAAATCAGCGAATCTAAATATTTATAAGATTTCTGCTACAATTCGCGCTTTTATATTTAGGCAACAAAGGAATCTAAAAAATGCAAAGCCCATCGTTTTTGCAAAAAATGGCACTCAAATACGCTCATAATGCGATGAATGTGGCGTTAGCGCGAAATTTTATCTTTCGCTTTCGCCCTGAAGTTATTGTGCCAAATCCCGCACACAAAGCCTCTATGCTTTACATTCACATTCCTTTTTGCCACACGCTTTGTCCCTATTGCAGTTTTCACAAATATATTTATGAAAAAAGCGTGGCAGATGCGTATTTCAAGGCGTTGCGACTTGAGATAGAGAGCGTGAGGGCGCGAGGATTCGACTTTGAGACTATTGTAGTGGGCGGTGGCACGACACTTATCAATGAGGGCGAGTTGCTAAAGACGCTGGAGCTTTGCAAAAAGCTATTTTCCGTGAAAGAAATCTCGTGTGAGAGCGACCCAAATCACATTGAGCCTAGCAAACTCGCGCTATTTAGGGGGATTATCACGCGCCTAAGTTGCGGGGTGCAGAGCTTTGATGATGATATTTTGCGTAAAATCGGGCGATTTAGCAAGTTTGGCGGAAGCAATGAGCTGGTGGAAAAGCTAAGCAAGGCAAATGGGATTTTGCCTATTTTAAGCATTGATTTGATTTTTAACTTTCCCACACAAGGCGAATCACAACTCCGCAATGATTTGGCAATCGCTAAAAATATCGCGCCACAGCAGATTACTACATATCCGCTTATGAAATCTCCGCTAACGAGAGAAAATATTGCAAATGCGCTTGGCGTTAGCTCTGTGGATAACGAATACGCATTTTATCGCATAATCTGCGAGGAATTTAAGGGCTATGAGCGCAATAATGCGTGGTCGTTTTCCGCAAAAACGGCGCAAAAGGGCGAATCTTTGGGCGAATCTACCCACGAATCTAGCCTTGAATCTACCGCCAATTCGGCGAATCTAAAACTCCACGCCACCAAAAGCGTCCTAAATGACGAGTATGTGAGCTATCACAATCAATATTTAGGCGTGGGTAGCGGTGCGTTTAGCTTTATAGAGGGGCGACTTTTTGTCAATGCCTTTAATCTAAAAGATTATGTAACACGCGCTTCTAGCGGTGGTGGCGCGAATATCGCAAGTGCGAGTTTCAATCGCCGTGATATTTTGCGCTATATGTTTCTAACGCAGCTTTTTTCGGGCGCGGTGGATATTGCGCGATTTGAGGGGGCGCATAAATGCCGTGTGGCAAGGGATTTGTTTGTGGAGCTAAACGGACTGCGCCTAGCAAACGCTATCACGCAAGAAAATGGCGTCATAAAATGCACGGATTTTGGGCGATATGTCGCGCTAGTGGCAATGAAAGATTTTTATACGGGAATGGATATGGTCCGCGCGGTATTCCGCGATGACGCAAAATGCAATGGGAAAGAAATTATCAAAATAATGAGCGAAATAAATTAGCTTTATATTCTCACAGCTCCACCTCATATAGCTTTTTTCGCTCAGATGAGCTTTCGATATTTAGCTGTTTGCGGTATTTGGTAATCGTGCGGCGAACGATTTTTACGCTAAATTTATCCTCTATCATTTTTTGGATTTTCACATCGCTTAGCGGGTTTCGCTTATCCTCATTTTTCACGCATTCAAGCAAAAAGTCCTTAATAGACGCATTTGAGGTATCCTCGCTTATCGCTGTGCTAAAAAACGCCTTGAGCGGGAAAATCCCGCGATTGCATTCCAAATATTTATTTGCCACCGCACGAGAAATGGTGCTTGAGCTATGCCCCAAATCTTTGGCAATGTCATTTAGCTTAAGCGGTTTTATGTCGCCCCCAGCGAAAAAATCATATTGATATTCCAAAATCATAAGCCCGATTTTTTTAAGCGTAGCCTTTCGCATATTGATTGAATCCACCAAATCCCGTGCCTCGCGTAGCTTTTCTTTAATGTCGGCATTTTTGGACTTCAAAGCGCGTTCATCAATCAAAATATCAGGGTAGCAACTATCATTTAGATTCACTTCAAAGCCTTCAATCGTGCGATTTATAAAAATCTCAGGCAAAATCTGCGAATCCTTTGGAAAATACTCAATGGCAGGGGGCAAACGGCGGCGAATCTTATAGATGATTTTCATTACAGCTTGATAGCTTGGATTCGCGCTATATGCTTTGTGATTGTCTAAATTATTGATGATTTCAAACGCCAAATCATACATTTCATCGCTTAAATCAAAATCATCTAGCTGAAAAATCATTGATTCTTTTGCATTTATCGCGCCCACGCCCGGCGGGTCAATCTGCGAAAATCGTGCCCTTGTGCGCTCTACCATCGAGCAATCAACGCCCAGATTCGCCTCAAAAGATTGCGCGATTGCCTCACAATCGCCCTCAAAATAGCCCTCTTCGTTGATATTATCGATGATTTTATAAGCGATTTCTTGGCTTATGCGTGTGGGAAAAAGTGGCGGGAGAATCTGCGCCTCAAGCACATCGTATAGGCTTTTTTCATCAATGGTATATTGCTCGATTTTATCGCTCATATATCGCTTAGTATTTTGCTGACTAAAGGGCTTTGGCGATGATTTGGGTGGCGGTGGTGCGCTAGGCAAAGACATACAGATATTATTTTGCACTTCTACAAAGGGATTTTGCGCGGCAAATTCATTTAGTGTCTCGCTCATCTCTAGCGTATCACATTTTAGCATAGGCAGAAAATTCCGCATTGTGGGCGTGAGTTTTGTCTTTAGGCTTTGGGATTGCTTTAGCTTCATAGTTTGAAATTTTCCCCAAGATAGTGGATTCGCACGAGTTCATTATCATAGATTTCCTCGCTACTGCCCTGTGCTAAAAGCGTCCCACTTTTTATTACATAAGCTCTATCGCACACGCTTAGCGTTTCGCGGACATTGTGGTCGGTGATTAACACACCGATATTTAATGACACTAGCTTTTCGATAATGCGCTGAATGTCAATCACAGCTAATGGGTCAACCCCCGCAAACGGCTCATCAAGCAAAATAAATTTAGGGCTTTTTGTAAGCGCACGAGCAATCTCCACGCGCCTCCGCTCCCCACCGCTAAGGCTAACGCCCTTGCGTGAGCGAATCGAAGCGATATTAAATGCGCCAAGCATTTCCTCAATGCGCTGCTCTCTCTCATCGCTGTCTTTGATATTTACCTCTGCGGCAAAGGCTAAATTTTCCTCCACGCTTAAATCCTTAAAAATGCTAGATTCCTGCGGTAAGTAGCCGATTCCAAGATTTGAGCGTTTATGCAAGGGCAGTTTTGTAATATCTTTGTCATTCAAAAACACTTTCCCACTACTAGGCACTAAAAGCCCACAAATCATATAAAAAGTCGTGGTTTTCCCCGCGCCATTTGGTCCCAAAAGTCCCACAACCTCGCCACTGCTGACTTCAAGCGAAATGTCATTTACGATTTTGGTTTTTTTGATATGCTTATTTAGATTTTGCGCTTTTAAAATATCCATAGATTCGCCCTAAAAACTCTCTTTAAATTCGTAGATTCTATCATTTTTTGTTTTGTGAATGCTAATAATGCAAATATTTTCAAACGCATTTTTTAAAATCTCAAAAAGTTGCGAATCACCCCACTCTACGAAGTGAATCCCACTTTCCCCAAGCAAATCCAAAAGCCCTAAATCTAGCAATTCGCCCAAAGTGCGATTAAATAAATCATAGTGGTATAACGCTAGATTCTGCGAATTCGCAGAATCTAGCGCAAATTCGTCTTGTGGCGATAAATCGGGGAGATTTGTTGTTCGCTTCGTCAATAGACCATTAGTCTTATTTCCTTGCTCACAACTGCACAACCCCGATTTCTCGCTCACAATACTAGAATTTGTAGTGCCATTTAGCCTAAATTCTGCACAATAGATATGCAATAAGCTAAAAGTGGGCGAGGTTACGCTATCGCTAATGCCTATTTGTTTAGCAAATGCCTTTACAAGCGTGGTTTTTCCTGCGCCTATGTCGCCTTGCAATAAAAAAATTATGTGGCGATTTTTAGCGATTCGCGCTAAAATTTCTGCACAAATATTGCTTAAATCCACCTCATTTGCACGAAATGTTGCTTGTGAATCCGCCACACTCATACTCTTTCCTCATTTTCAATGGTAAAAATTTCTTTTATCGTTTTGCGTAATTCACTTGAATCTGCCATATTTTGCGTGGGATTCGCGCTTTTATTTTGTATTTTTACCTCGCCAAAAATCTCTTTTAAAATCTCTTGGATTAGCTTAAAATAGGGCTTTAGCTTTGCTTTTGT
>JBNMHH010000009.1:0-19353 GCA_050872665.1 Helicobacteraceae bacterium | reverse complement strand
TTTATGTATGTTTGATGATGCTTTCCGTAGTGAAAATCAAAGGTTACAGGGCTTAAAAAGTCCCCAAAGTCGGCTTTGTCATAAGGTAATTTCCGTAATTCAAACATTTTTATATCTCCTTAAAATTATAGTGATTTTGGCTAGAAACAAGGTTTCCGCACCTGAAATTATAGGCAAATTTTCTTATATTTTTATATGAATCGCAATAAATTTTTATTAAACCACCACAAAAATTCACAAATATTTCACACTTGCATTGCAAAATTTCGCCCTTGAATCTAAAAGAGTAACGATTAGATTCGCCAAAAATTTTAATTTTTAAGGAGTTCAAAATGAAAACTTTTCTCGCAGTATTGTTAGGAATCTTTTTAGCCCAAAGCTCGGTATTTGGCGCAAAAGCAGAGAGTGAGCATCCGCCACTATCCGAAGACACCAAAAAAAGCAATAGCACAATATAAGCGCACACCAAGCGAGGCAAACAAGCAAAATCTACTAAATGCGCTAAATAAAAGCTATGACGCCGTCATCGCGCAGGAAAAAGAAAAACTCGCACAACGCGAAAAAGAGAGAGATAAAAATATAGATTCGTGGCTAAATGGCGTAAAAAGAAGCAAAAATCCGCCCTTTATGAATCTAGAATCTGACAATCACAAAGGAAATGAGCGACAAATCGTAGCAAAGGCGATAAATGCCTACAACCAAAATAAATCTACGCAAAATGAGAGTGTGTTGCGTGAGGCTTTGAACGCGTATTATGAGGCATTTTTAGAGGAGCAAAGAGTGCATATCAAAGAGACAGAGGATTTGCGAAGTGAGCGAATCGCTATGAGTTTTGAGCGATTTAGTAGCGATAGATTCGCCCTGTCGCCCAAAGGCGGCGCAAAAAGTGCCAATCGCCTAAGTGTCGATGAGATTTTGGCAGAAATCATCGCAAACTATATCAATGTGGGTGCGGAAATGCTCCCTGTGAATCCAGAAAGTAGAGTGCGTGAGCGCAAGTTTAACGCCCAAATAAATGACGCGCAAAAAGCCTATTTGCAAAATAAATCCGCGCAAAATAAAGCAAAACTGCGTGAGGCGATTGCAGAGGCTTATAATGCTGCGCTTACTGCTAGGGTGCAAAGCGCGAAAAGTGCGCAAAGCAAAGGCACTAAGGGCGGAGCAAAACTGCTAGAAAAAATGACGGATAGTGCGTTTTTGGAGGAGCAATTTAGTGAGCTAACCGCACAGCGCAATCTCTATGGGCGAATTGATAGGATTATTTCCTTTGGGAGCAATACCGCTGATGAATGGACGCCCCGCCAAAAGCAAGATAGCCTAAATCTATCCACCGCACTAAAAAGTGGCGATAAAAATCTCACTACGCGTGAATTTAATGCGCTATATGACAAAATGCTAAAGGCGCAAGATTTGCACTTACAGGCGACAAAGCAACGGCTAGATTCGCTTATCGATGAATGCTTAGATTCGCTCACACAAGCAACGCCACAAAATCACGCACCCAAAAAATCGCCTAAAAATCGTGCTTCAAAATAGCGTGAAATTAAGGTAGGTGTGAAATGAGGCAAATATTTAGTAAAAAGATTTTGGGTAGATTTGCATTTAGCGCAATGGCTACAATCGCGCTAGGGATTTTGCTAAGTGGCTGTGGCGCGAGTGTGGCAGAAAAAGTGGTGGTAAAAGAGCAAATAATTATCCCCAAAAAGCATAAACACCACCATAGACATTATCATAGATTTTAAAATCGCGCGAATCTAGTGAATCGCTTTGTGATTTGCAGATTTGCGCGAATTTTATTATGTGGCTTTTTATAAGCCATTTAAAATTACGCAAGGCGTGGCGTTTTGCTTTTTAGTTCGATTGCATTCCGCGCCAAAAAATGCCCTTGCTTCGCCTAACTCGCCTCGAATCTTAAAGACGCTTAAAAGCGCGTTGCACGAGGTAGATTCGCCACTAGCGCAAGAAATTTTTAGTTTGTCTTTGATAAGCGCAATCTCCCCGATTGAGAGCATTAGCTCTGCTTCATCGATTTTTAGCGCACTTAGCGTATCGGTGTCTATGGTGTCCAAATACTCGCGCGAGGTGGCGTCATCGCCGTTGTTTGCGAAAATGAGCGAATTAAAAAAGCACGACATAATCCGCCCCTTGCCTTTAGCACACGCTATTTTGTAATGCGCGGTTGCCAAATCGCGCTTTTCTTGCACGGCGTAGATTCGCCCTAAATCCTCGCATTTTTGCAAATCACGCGAATCGCACTGCGTTTGTAGCTGTGGCAAAGGCTGATTTAATTTGGAAGCGTCAAAAAGTGGCTTTGTGCGTGGCGTGGATTTATTTAAAATGCGTGAATCGCTTGGATTTTGCGTAGTCGTAGCATTTTTTGGCGAAATTATATGCGAATCTAGCGAATCTTTAGTATTTTTTGTTTTTTTAGATTGAATTGTTCTTTTTGTAGAATTATTTTTATTTGTTATGGCGACTTTATTGTCATTTTGTGGCATTGTTTGATTGGGTGTGTTTAAATTCTGGCTTACATTATCTTTATTTGCCAAATCTGCTTCATCGTAAAATGTAGATTCAGAATAGTCATCGACATAATCCAAGTCCGCACAGCCGACTATAAACGCGCCAAGTGCGCACACAAATGCAGTATAAATAAATATTTTCATCACTAATCCTTAAAATCTAAGCAACTTTTAGGGCATATCGGCAAGATTTTTGTAGATTTTGTAAAATTATCGTGCTAGGTTTCAATAAATACGAAATTTATGAATCCTAGCACTCGCAAGTCATAGCATTATATACTGCGCAAAATATTGCAACCAAGCGCACTGCCTCTCCAGCACTCTGTGCCAAAATATGTTTTCATCTCGCTTGTTTCGCCACGCATTTTAAATATGCTTTGCAATGTGTTGCACGAGCCTTCATCGCCCTTTGTGCAGGACATTTTGAGACTTCGTTTAACTGAAGCTACTTTGCCTGTGGATAGGCGAAGTTCTATACTGCCGACTTTTGCCACGCGTCCGCCCAACATATCTGCATAGCCTTGTGCCATTGCGCTATCGCCGTCATTTGCGTAGATTTGCGATAGGAAAAAGCACGATAGCGCAGAGCCGTTGCCATTATCACAAGCGCGTTTGTAGTATGTTATCGCCGATTCTAAATCGCCTCGTAGCGCATAGATTCGCCCTAAATCCTCGCATTTTTGGATATTGCCATTGTTTTCACATTGCGCTTTTAGCTTGGTGGTGGATTGCGTAAGCCCTTTAAAGCCTTTGCCACGAATCTTTTGGCTATTTGCATTTGCTTTGTTAATATTTGCAGTTTTTGCTCTTGGCGCACTTGGCACTATCGCAGGACGCGAATCCCTCGCCACTTTAGGCAAATCTATGCTTTTTGGCTCGGCTTTTGGCGTTTGTGATTGTCCCTTGTTTAGCACTGCCAAAATTGCATTTAAGTCCGCGTCCTTGCCTAGATTGTGCTTAAATACCATTCCATTATATTCAAATGTGCTATCATCGATTTTGGTAATACCTTGCGAATCTGCCTTTGCTGTGGCTTGTGGCGCAGGAGCTGGTGCTGGTTGCGGTGCAGATTGTGGCACTGGCTGTGGCTCAGGTTGCGAAGTTTGCTTTGGTGTTGGTTGTGGCGTGGGCTGTGGTGCAGATTTTGGCTCAGGTTGCGCTACTTTTTGTGGCTCTTTTGGGGCTGTCTTTTCCCCAGTATTTATGTTTTTGACTTGCTTAGATTCGCTATTTTTTGTGCTTAGGGCACTTGCGATTGCTACAACTTCCTCATCTGCCTCTTCTTGGGCGTATTGATTTTCGTCCTCTGCTTCATCATCTGCATATTCCTCATCGTAGAATGTGGAGTCTGAATAGTCATCGACATAATCCAAGTCCGCACAGCCGACTACAAACGCGCCAAATGCCACGATAAACAAGGCATATAAAAATAATCTCATTTTAAATCCTCCTAATGTTATTTTCGTAAAATCGCAGTTTTTGTAAAAATTATAACATAATTTAAAAATTGTATAGTTGAATCTGCTGGATTTGTATAAAGATTTAGAGTTTGGCTTTGGTTGTTTAGATTTTGGTGTGGCTATAAATCCCACACATTTTCTTTATAGATTCCCAAAATGTTTATGCAATCATCTTGGATAAAGATATGGAATCACATAGCCCTAGATTTATTTATCATCCTTCGCACATTGCCAAAGACTTCCTCCGCGCCTAGCATTTTCATTTTGCCTTGTTTGATTAGCTCTATGTCGTTTTTGTAGTTTTGGATTCGCCTCTCATCTGCAAGTCGTGCTAAAGCTCTTTGAATCAACTCACTATGACTAATATTTTCTCTACTTGCTTCGCTTATCACAAAGTTTTCCACTTCTTTGGGTAGGTCTATGGTTAGCATTTTTTCTCCTTTTAAATTAAGTTTATTTCACCCTATCTTTTGAAAAAATCGTAAGGATTTTTTTGCTTGGGACATTTGAGATTGAGACAAGTTTATTGATTAGCGCAATAGGCACAAATGCCATAGGTGTAGCGTTTTGATACAAATCACACTTAAGCCTAAAAAGTATTTCAAGCACACTTTTTAGGCAAAGAAAATCAGTGATTTTTGGACTTGTTATATATTGTTTATACGAATCTCTAAGCCCAAAAGGCACAGCGACATCAAGCACAAAGGATAGATTTTCATCGCCCCTCACAAGCATTTTTATCCCAAAGTAAGTATTTTCGCCAAATACAGATTGATTTTCGCCCGTGATAAATCGCTCGATATAGCTAAGATTTGGTAGCACTATGCTATTTTTATTGATTTTAGATTCGGTGTTTTTGAGGTGCTCTACAAACATTCCGCTTTTATCTAGCCCCACAAAATTGATATAGCTCACATTATCCCTCAAAGATTTTTCATACATAAACTGCATAAAAGGGCGAATTACCTTAAAAGCAAAATCATCTAATTTACTAAAAAGTGCCAAAGAGCCGTCTTTGATAAACAAAATCTTGCTTAAAGTTTTTTCATCATTATTCTCCATAAAAAAGCGAAACATACAAAGCAATAGCACGATTTCAAAGACGCTCATTATATACGAAGTAATCGCACCTGCGCCATTTATCTCATCTACCACATCGTGCAACTCAAAACAATCCGTGATATAAGCGACATTTCCACAATTAGGGCATTTTATAAAATCATTTTTCTCATCTAAATAATTATTCGTTTGTCTTTTAAATTCTAGTCTTTCACCACAATGCGCCTTTGGACAAGTGATTTGCATTGTCCCAGCTTTGTCGCTATATTCTCTAAATATAAGCCACTTTATCGTATTTAGTATCGAATCTTTAGAATCGCCCTCGTTGCCACTTAGCTTTCTATCTCTAAAAATCTCAAAAATAGTTTTTCGCACACTTGTTTTAAAATCACACTCTTTAATTTTGATATTTTGCATAGGCACGACAAAAGAAAATGGCTCAAGGTTTTTTAGTTTGCCTAAATCATCGGGGTTTATGGTTTGTTGTTTGTCCAAAGCAAACAAATCTGCCACCGCAAAGGTAAGAATGCCGACATTATAATAGCAAAGCGTATGCGATGGGAATCTATCATTGATATTTACTTCTTGGTAGCCACCATCGGCGGTAACGACATATTGTATATCCGTGCTAATTTTATCTGTAATATCTTGCAATGGCGTTATTTTGCCCTCATAGTCTGATTTTATTGTATCGTGGTAGCCGACTTTTTCGCACCTTTGCAAAAAATCTTGCACGAGTTCATTTTTGATAATGTGCTGATGAGTAAATTTTGATGCTTTTTCTTTATTATAACCCATAATCCACACCTACACTTCAAACTTATCAATCTGCACAGGAATGATAAAATTATTAGAAAATAGCTTCACCCTAGCAAAGCCCACATCGCTATTGCGGATAATGCTTTGTGAAAAGTCTGCAAAGTCGTAGTATTTTTCTAGTGTTTTTATCTCATCTTTGTTGTTTAGGTGGGATATAAACCAATTTTGCGTGTTTTTAAGGATACTTGGAGCAATAGAGCTAACCTCTTGCGTAGAATAGCTAATGCCTATTTTTAGCTTTGCACCCTCTTTGGCAAGGCGATTGTAGATATTTGTCAAGTCCTTATCATCTTTTGGAAAGATATTATGCGCCTCCTCGAAATACATTTGGATAAAATCAGGCGTTTCCTCATTGGTAAATTTTTCCATAGAATTGCCAAAAATATATCTGCATAATCTCTCAATATATTTTTCTTGCGTTTGACTTGAGGCTGTGGATAAATCCACAAGCACGATTTTGCCCTCTCGCAATGCTAAATCTATCTCTTTTTTATAGTCATTGCCACCTTGTAGTGAATGCAATGTCCTTAAATCCATCAAAGCCCTATATCCACTCACACTTTTTGCTTGAAATACTTTAAGCAGTGCTTGATATTGTTTATCGTCTTGATATTTATCACTCACTTCTTTAAAATCTAGATTCTCGAAATATTTACAAGCCTCTTTTATGGTTATGCCCTCGTGTGGCTTATTTTCCTCTTTGTCTTGCTTGTCTTTGGCAGAATCTTTCAATGTGAATCGATAAAATTGTAGTTTGTAATCATCTTTTTGCTCGAATCTTGCCATATATAAGATACATTTATAAATCGCCCTTTTTCTATTCCTAGCACTCATCACCTTTCTATCATCACTCTCATCAAACATATCAATGCTTCTAAAATCCTTAAAATAATCCGCTGTTTTTATCAAAGCGATTTCATCGCAAAGTAGATTAAATGATTCCTCCAAAGTCTCATCTTTGTAGAAATTATATTGCACTGCTTTGACATCGCTATGTTGTTGAGCTTTTTTAAGCGAAGTGCTAAAGCGCGTAACATTATTGCTAAATTTCTCATAAATTGAGCCTTTGTCCTGCTCGTTGCTAAAAGTGTATTCGCCATTTATATCAAAGACAATCTGCCCTATTTTTTCATCTTTAGCCTTGTTTTGATTTAGCTTTTCTATCGCGGAGATAATGATTTTTATGGTGTTTGATTTTCCCATTCTTGTCATTCCAAAGAATGCACTGCGCCTTGCGATTATGTCATTTGTCCTAAGATAAACTTCTGGTGCGTATTTGCCCTCTTCATCATAGGATTTGCTTGATGAATAGCGCAATTTGCCAAACCGCTCCCTTGCCTCGCTTTCCTTTAACTCTATATTTTCGTTAATGATGATATTTAGCTCATTTTTCTGTGGCTTATAGACTCTGTAATTATGTGCGCCGATAAAATTCTCTATATCCGTGCCAAAGCAAAGTTTTTTGTTGCTATCAAAGAAAAATGTCCCAAGCACTCTGCATTTAAGCCCATTCCACTGATAGAAATTCTTTGTATAGGCATCAGGGTCAAGTTCTCTCCTTGCTTCTTTTTGGGCGATATAAGAATCTGTTATACTTTCTATAATCTCCTTTTTCTGCGGAATATCCGCTACGCCTATCACTCTAAGTAAAATCCCCTCTGTCTTATTCCCTGCGATTTCATTATTATAAATCGCTACTAAAAAGCACCCGTGAGGAACGCCTTTCACGGCGTTTTTGTGATGGTCATTTACTAGCACATTAGTGCTATCATAATCCAAATCATACAAATGTCCCACAAAATTTTCATCTGTTTTGATTGCCTCAAAAAATTGCTCTTTTGTCTTGGCTATTTCATTTTTGTGTGCTTCGCTAAATAAATCCGTAATTGCCATTTTTACTCCTTTTGTAGCCATAAGATTCTATCGATTTTTGTGGCTTTGCCTTTCTTTTGTCCCCAAATGCGCGTAACTTTTCTTGCGCCTTTGCTCTCTATATCATCATCAATGATTTGATTTAGGTGCAATTTGCAACCGCCATTTTGCTCTATATATTCCCAAGTTTTCTTAGCTAGATTCATATCATCAATATCACCAATAACCACAAAAGCACTTGATTTTGGCTTTAGGATTGTGTGCCAACTATCAAATAGGTCTTGCATATATTTGGCGTATTTTTCAAATGGTAGATTATCTTTTATGCCTTTGATTTTTTGCGTTTTTTGATAAATACTGACATTACTATCAACTTGCTTTGTATCCTCATTAAGTAGCCAAAGGCGAATCCAATTATACTTGCCATAATGTATATTTTTCAAATATGGTGGCGAAGTGATGATGAGCTGGACGCTATTTTCCCCATATTTTTTGGCAACTTTATTACTACTTTTAAGCGCGTCAGATTTAAAACAAAAGCCCTCTTTATATTTTGATAATTTTTTAAGAGTGCTTTTTTGCTTTTGCAATATATCAGTTATTCTTTGCTCTAAAAGCGCAAAAACATTTTGCTTTGGCTTTGTGAGATTATGAGTTTTTATAAAGTTTCTCACATAATTTGGCGACATACTAAAAGTATTTGGCATATCAATGCTGCAATAAATCGAAGTGCCGTCCTTTCGGTGTTTTCCGTGCATAAGCCCCGTAAGAATTCCTAAAATGAAATTATCCACCTTGTTATTTTTGCTAAGATTTTGCTTTAAAAAAATAAGCTGTGGCAGGGTAGTGCGCTCATCATAGAGCATTTTTATGTCATTTGAAATATTTTTAGTGCTTATATTTGTCTCTTTGTATTGTGTTTCTAATTCTCTTAGTCTTTTGAAAATATATTGTTTTTTAGGCATATTTACCTTGCTTTTGGTTAGACACACAGCAAGTGGGTTTAAATCATTGCCGATTCCTACCCTACCCATTCTACACGCTTCAAATGCCGTAGTCCCACGCCCTGAAAATGGGTCAAACACCAAATCCCCCACTTTTGAAAATCTCTCTATGAAATAATGAGGCAAGTTTGGCGGAAACATAGCCAAATACGCAGTCATTTGGTGAATCTTAGAAAATTCCCTATATGAATGTTGCTTATAGTCTTTTGAATCTATGGCTACCACGCAAGTCCTTATATCGTAAATAGATTTGAGATTATACCACAAAATTATATGTGGTATCTGCCAAGCGTTGCATATTTACAGCCCAAACTCGCTCACAATCTTTAGTATCTTATATATCGCCCTATCAATCTCTCTTAGATTTTGCATATTGATGACTTGGCTTAAGTCGCCATCAAAGCCGATATATAGCGCAGTTAGTGCGATTAGTGGTGTTAGGATAAAGATTAAAATCAGCTTTTCGGCAACGCTACCCGTGCGAAAGCGGAGCATTTGTGGCAACAGCACCGCCTTTTTGCGGGACAGCGGGAAAAAATAATGTGGGATTCCGCTAATGGTTAGCATATCGCCCACTTGGTGCAAAAGGACGCCGTAAGCTAGGGCAAAAAGGCAGGGCGTGATAATAGCGTGGGCGAAAATCGCGCCAAGCCCCACAAAAATCAGTGGAAAAATCAAAAAATGCGTGAATCCACGATGTGAAAAGCTAATGCTAAAAATGCGCGAGATTATGGGGAATTTGCGCCCGATAAAACTGCGTGGTTCATCAATGTCTGGCAACAACGAGCCAAGCAACACAAGTGGCAAAAGTAGTGTTAGGTAGAATTCCTTTGGTGTGCCTAGCTTTTGGGCGAGTGGATATGCAACAATCCCGCCTAAAAGCCCAAGTGAAATGTGGCTTTTGGCTAACACGCTATGTCCTTTGACGCGCCTTTTGCGATTTTTTTGTGGCGAATCGCACTTTTTAGATTCGGCAAAATTATGCGATTCGCGCCTTTTTTACACCGAATCGCCCTTGATTCAAATGCTAAATTTGCGCGAATCGCCCTTGATTGTAGCGATTTAAACACTTTAGCCCCACGAATCTTTAAAAACACCTTATCTTTATCTCCCGCACTTCATCATCTTTGAAATTATCCACACTGCGCTCGATTTGCGCTTCTGCGCCGACTTTCAAATCCAAATCGCTCACTACGATTCGATACTCGGGATTGCGCGGAAAGGTGTTTTTCACATAGAGATTGAAATGGCATTTTTTTAGGTTGTTTTTGCCCACATTTTGCAGAGTGCCGTTTAGGAAAAAGCTATCGATATAGACGAGCTTTTTTGAGCCGTTGTCGGTAAATGCGACTTTGTTGATGAAATTATCCACGATGAGTAGGTTGAAAAATGGTAGCGCGAAAAATAGCACTATGCAAAGGCAAAAGATGAGCCACTTTATCGCGCCACGCGCCAAAAAGCCAAGCATTAGCACAATGGCAAAGGCGCAAAATAGCGCAATTCCCACAAAAAAGTCATAAAATCCTACCTGCGGTAGCTCAAAGGCAAAAGGTAGTGAAAATGCCACGATTCGCGCCTTTAGGGCGTTTTTCGGGCATTTTTTTCATCAATGCCACTTGTGCCAAATCGCCTTTTTAATTCGCTCATCACTCTATCAGGCGCAATGTCGCAGTAGCTTAAGCCCACTAGCAAGTGATAAAGCAAATCAGCGGATTCGTAGATGAGCGAATCGGCGGTTGAATCGGTGGATTCTCGTAAAAAATCCTTTATCGCAAAGGTAACTTCGCCACTTTCCTCGATGATTTTTTTGCAAATGGTATTTTCGCCTTTGGCATAAAGACTCGCGGTGTAGGATTTTTCACTAGGTGCAAACTTTCGCTCTTGCAAAATATGATAAAGCGTGTCAATTATATGATAGGGATTTTTTTGCGCCAAATTAGCCGATTCGCCACTCTCAATCGCCAAAGATTCCAAATCCACTTTTTTAAAAAAACAGCTGATATTGCCCGTATGACAGGCATTTCCGCGCTGATTTACCAAAAATAAAATCGCATCGCTATCGCAGTCAATGTAAATTTCGGCGATTTTTTGCGTATTGCCACTCTCTTCGCCCTTTTGCCAAATACGATTTTTAGAGCGCGAAAAATAATGCGCTTCGCCGCTTTTTAGGCTTAGAGATAGCGATTCTTTATTGCTATATGCAAGCATTAGCACTTGTTTGGTAGTCGAATCTTGTGCGATAGTGGGGATTAGTGGCGATTTATTCCACGCGATTTTTTCTAAAATCTCATTCATCGCCTAAATCCTTGCTCCAAATTCGCGCTAATTTTGACTTGCCGCCGTGTTACGCTGTTTGCCTTTGGAATCCACCCAAATATTTGGCACAGCACCGCCGGGCGTTAGGAAAATCTGCGCGTCTTTATTCTCGCGCAGTGCCTCATTAAACTTCGCTTGTGTCTCAATTTGGCGTAAGTTTAAAAGCTGATTTGTGAGGCTAGAGCCGATAGCGCGATTCGCCTTGCTTTGGGCTTGTGCCTCGATTGTAATGGCGTCCGCCGCGCCTTGCGCTTTGGTGCGATTCACATCTGCTTCACCCTTTGCCAAAGTTACGGCTTTTTCCGCCTCCATTTTTGCCTGCTCGACTTCATATCGTTTGCGCTCTGCCTCTTGCCGTGCGACTTGGACTTTTTCGATTTGCTCTTTGATATTTTGTGGTAGCACGATTTCGCGCAACTGCACGGAGCTTAGGCTCACGGGCTGATTTTTAAACTTCATAATCTCTGTTTCGATATTTGTGCTGATGAGGTTTGCTATGTCGTTGCGCTTGACGGGCAATTCTTCGGCTGGATAGCGTCCCACAACGCCACGCACGACATCGCGCACCACAGGATTTATGATTTTTTGTTCCCACGATAGCCCATACTCGGCAATCGTTTGTGGCGCAGTGGCGGCGTTTAGCTGATATTGGACGGTTAGCTCAATAGAGACCGTTAGCCCCCTGCTATCCATTACGCTTATGGCGTCATTGCGAAAAATCCCTTGATTCTTCCCCACTACGCCCATATCCTCCGTGCGCGAAAAGTTAATCGTCCGCACACGCGTATCCACGATGATGACATTTTGAATGCCCGGCACAAAGAAATGCAATCCCGCTTGGAGTGGCGTAAAGTCGTATTTCCCTGCGGTGGATTTGATACCGACTTCGCCTGAATTGATGATGACAAATGGCTTTGCGATAATTAGCACAAATACCACCAAAATCACCGCGATGATAGTCGTAAGCGTTTTGCCATTTGGCATATCGGGCATATTGATTTTGGGTGGCTTGAAAGGATTATTTGGCGAATCGCCCCCTTTGTCGCCGTCATTTTTGTCGGTATTGGGCTTGTTATTAGCGTTTTTGCGCTTTAAATGTTCGTTTAAATCAATGGGCATTAAGATTCCTCCTCTATGTAAGTCAAAAAGTCTTTATACTTGGCGTTTTTGCCTTGTGCGACTTCAAAAAATGCCTCTTGCAAGTCTTTTGTGATTTTGCCTCTTTTGCCCGAGCCGATTTTCCTAAAGTCTAGTTCGCGAATTGGCGTAATTTCCGCCGCTGTGCCTGTGAAAAACGCCTCATCAGCGATATAAAATTCATCTCTTGTAATTCTGCGTTCCATTACTTTTATCCCTAAATCACGCGCGATTCGCACTACCGAATCTTGCGTAATAGATTCCAAGCTATTATCGTGTGGTGGCGTGATAAGCTCCCCGTCTCGCACGATAAATACGCACTCACCTGTGCCCTCAGCTACGAATCCATTATCATCAAGCATTAGTGCTTCATCAAAGCCACATTCCACCGCCTCAAATTTCGCCATTTGCGAGTTTAGGTAGTTTGCGGACGCCTTTGCCTTGCCCATTAGCGATTTTATGGAGTTTCGCACAAAAGAGCTAGTTTTTACGCGAATCCCATTTTCAATGCCCTCTTCGCCCAAATACGCACCCCAATTCCACGCAGCAATCATCATATTCACAGGGCATTTTTTGTGATAAATCCCCATAACGCCATAGCCCAAATAAATCAGCGGACGCAAATACACGGCGTCCTTAAAGCATTCTTTATTTGCGCGAAGCACCTCGATATGCGCCTTTCTAGTCGCCTCAAAGTCATAAGGCGTATTTAGTAGCAAAATCTTAGCGGAATTTAGCAATCGCTTTGTGTGGCAATCTAGGCGAAAAATCGCTAGTCCTTTGTCCGTCCTATATGCTCTAACGCCCTCAAATGCGGCATTTCCATAATGCAAACTATGCGTAAGCAAGTGCGTTGTGGCTTTTTCCCACTCTACTAGCTTACCATCGCTCCAAATATATTTTGATTCGTCCATTTTTTACTCCTTGTTTAAAATTTAAAAATATATAGATTCGCTAAGAACCTACAATTTCTCTATGTCCGTTATTGTCGGGTGCGGATAGAAATCCGTCTTTTTCTAGCGATTCGATAATAATTGACGCTTTGTTGTATCCTACGCTAAGTTGTCGTTGCAAATAGCTAATAGAAATTTTGCCACTTTGAGTAATAATCTCTTTGGCGCGTTCTATGTAGTCATCATCGCTAATTAGCTCATTGTTGTTTGATTCGTCCATTTTTTACTCCTTGTTTTTGAAAATTAAAATTCTATCTAAAAATGCTACATTCTGCCTTAAGAACCTATAATCTCTCTAACGCCCTTGTAATTGGGTGGCGACAAAAATCCGTCCTTTTCAAGTGCTTCAACAATGTCTGCGGATTTATTGTATCCTACGCCAAGTTTGCGTTGCACATAGCTAATGGAGGTTTTGCCACTTTGTAAAATAATCTCTTTGGCGCGTTCTTTTAAGTCGCCCTCGCCACTTAATTGCGTGGGCGGTGGCGCGGTAGGCTCTTTTTGCTCTAGTGAGAAAAACTCATCATATTGCACTTCTTGTTGTTGCGATTTTAAGAAATCTACGATTCGCTCAATCTCTCTCTCATCGTTATATGGCGCGTGTAAGCGGACAATATTATTTGTCTTTGAAAAAAGCATATCACCTCTGCCTAATAACGCCTCCGCGCCTGTATCATCTAAAATCACTTTGGAATCAATTTTAGAGCCTACGCGATAGCTGATTTTAGATGGCAAATTGCCCTTAATTAGCCCTGTAACGACATTAACGGTGGGGCGTTGCGTAGCTATGATTAGGTGAATCCCACTAGCACGGGCTTTCCCCGCGAGTGAAATCAAAAACTGCTCTGCCTCGCGTCCGCCCATAATCATCAAATCCGCAAATTCATCGATGATGATAACGATATAAGGTAGCTTTTCCTCGCCATTTTTCTTTGCAAGTTCGTTGAATCCCACAATCGTCTTAACCTTTGCCTTATCCATTAGCTCATAGCGGCGATTCATTTCCTCAACTGCCTTGCTTAGCGCGATAATCGCCTTTTTGGGGTCAGTGATGATAGGCGTCAAAAGGTGCGGAATGTCCTTGTAAAGCCCAAATTCAAGGAATTTTGGGTCAATCATAATAAATCGCAATTCCTTTGGCGTGTGCTTGTAAAGAAGCGATAAAATCATCGCGTTAATCCCCACGCTTTTCCCGCTACCCGTAGTCCCCGCGATTAGCAAATGTGGCAATGTCGCCAAATCCTCAATCACGGGATTGCCGATGACATCTTTGCCTAGCGCAATGGGGAGATTCGCGTTTGAATTGCGGAATTCCTCGCTTTCAAAGATTTCGCGCAAGTAAATTGTCTGAATCTTATTGTTTGGAATCTCGATTCCCACGACATCTTTGCCGGGTATGGGGGCTTGAATCCTTATGCTTGTGGCTTTTAATGCCATTGATAAATCATCTTGTAGATTTTGAATGCGCGAAACCTTGACATTTGCCGCAGGGCGAAACTCAAAAGTCGTAACCACAGGACCGCTATAAGTGCGGACAATGTCGCCCTCGATTTTAAAAACACGGAGTTTGTTAAAAAGATTTTGCACCTTTATGTCAATCTCGCTGTCATCAATGTCGATTTTTTGCGACAGCGGCGGATTTAGCAAATTTAGCGGTGGGAGTTGAAAATCGCTTGTGCTGTTTGGATTTGCGCTAAGATTTGTGGGTGGTGTTGGGCTTTGTGGTGTGAGATTGCTTGGCTCTAAATCAAAGAAATTTTCCCCAAATTCGTCATCTTTTTTTGTAGTGTTTTCGCTATTTTGCCTTGCAAACATTTCGTTGCGCGTGGTAATTCCTTGATTTGCGGGTGAATTCGTGGCAAAATCGCGGTTGATTTGTGGTGGATTTGAGATTGATTCGCTATTGAATCGCGGTTGATTTGAGCTAGATTCGCTACGAATCTGAGCTGATTTATTTGAGGTGGAATCTTTATCTAAAATCAAATCACTTAAGTCAATTTTTTGCGTGGTTTTGGGCAAATCTTTATGCAATTCGCGTGGAATGTGTGCTAAATCTGCATTTGATTTTTGTGAAAAATCCATAAATATTTCATCACTTGATTCATTAGATTCGTCTGAATCTACGGCATTTTTGGGTGATTTTTCACTAAAATTATCCGAATCTATGGGCGTTACGGACTTTATATCGCCTAATTTTTGGCGAATCTTTGCGACTTTTAGCTTTTCCTCTAATCGCTTTTGTGCCCGTATAAGCGAAGCGTTGATTTCATTTAGCGTGTCAATATCATCGGTATTATCAATGATTTTTTCGCTATCTAAAATCTCAGCGTAAAATGCCTTTGTTTTGGGGATTTCAATATCATAACTATCGATTTTATCCACAAATTCCACGCTATGATGAGGCTCATCGTCAAAATCTCGCGGGTCTGGCGTATAAATACCGACAATGGGATTGCTATCATTTTGCTTTGCAATGTCATCAATGATGTTTGTCGTGTGATTATCGCCACTTTCTTTTAAAAAATCTTTCATACTATCAAGGCGCGAATCGTGCAAATAATGCGAATTTTGTGAATCGCGCGTTGATTGCCCCAAATGCGTTACATTATCACGCGAATCGCTATTTATTTGTTGTGCGTTGCGATTGCTAGATTCCCTCATATTTCGCGTATCTATTAAGCCTAGTGAGCCTTTTTTTGGGGCTTTTTGTGGTGTGGTGCGAGGTGGATTTGGCATTAAATCACTTAAATCCACTCTATCATCAAGCGGGGATTTTCGCGCTGTTTTTTCTGTGCTATTTCGCGTTTCAAGCGAATCTAGGCTATTTTTTTGTGGCAGTGGCGCACGAGTAAGCGAATCATCAAAATTTTCCTGCGCGATAAAGCCATCTTCTAATTCCAAATCTGACATATTGCGCGTCTGTGGTGTTATATTATGCTCCATATATTCGGCATTTGAGTTCATATCCATAGCGCGAATCGCCTCTGCCTGCTCTCTAAACTCGCGCTCGATTAGCTCCTCATCGCTTAATTTTTCCAAATTCGCCTTTTCCTCTGCCTCTTTTATGCGCCGAATAATCGCACTATTTTCGCCAATAAGTTTTTTTTTAGGAGGAATCGCGATAGAGGTTTTAGGGGATTCTATCGGTTTATCCTCGCTTTTTGTAGCTTTTGTGGCTTTGGTAAGTTTGATTTGTCGCTCTAATTCCATAAATTTTTTATCCAAAAATGCAAATTTTTCTACTGAAATTATAGCATATAAATTTTTCTATGCTACAATACGCATTTAAAATTAGCATTTGGGATTAAAATGGAAGAAATCACATTAGAAGAATTCTTGCGCAACAACGGCGCATTTGAAAAATCTGTATCAGTTAAACAAAATGGCGAAGAAGTCTGCCTTGCGTTAAGTAGCGAGGAAATTTTATTTAATTTAATTGTGCCACCCAAAGAGCCATTCACTGATGATTTATTTGCTAAACCAAAGCCTACAACACAAACGGGGGGGGGAGTTAAGTAAATGCACGGAAGAATCGTCCAATATTCGCATACCACAGGTATTGGAATCATTATAAATCACCATAGAAAATTATTTGATTTTAAACTCTCTAAATGGCAGGATAAGACGCGAATCCCAGAGATTGACTTGCTGGTTGATTTTAAGCTAGATGAGGACACAAATAAGGTTACTTTTGTCGTAAGTAGCAAATATCAAGAGTTTAGTAGCGATAGCATTGTCAAAGAAAAAGACTTTTGGAATACAAATACCGATGAGGAATTAGAGCGCATCGAGCAAGGCATTTTTGAAGAGTTGGTCGCCAAAACCGTCAAAGATACAAATTATGAAATGATTGCCAATATAAAGCCCAGCATTACCATTGAAAATTTTATGAAATATCATTTTAATAACGAAAATAGCATTATAGAATACGCACTCAAACTCCCTATAAACGGCTATGAATTGTTGGATTATCGAATCGTTACGCGATTTTTAATGCGAACGCTAGATTCGCTAATCTACACCGAAAAGCGCTATAATAAGGACACTTTTTCGGAGCATTTGGAGATTTATAATAAATTGCAATATTTCATCACGCCATTTTATAAGGCTACCCAAGATGCTAAAAAAGTCTATTTGGAGTCGTTTTTAAGCCAACAGCTTTATTTTATCGCTGCAAAGCGTAAGCTAATTGATACCAAAGATGATTTGCTTCGCGTGGATAGCAAATTGCGAATGACAAAAAGCTCTATTTCTACCAACGAGCAGAGACTTTCAGGCGCACAAAGCAAACAGCAAATGGAAGTGCGCGAAAAGCTAAACAAACTACAAGCGCAATCAAAAGAGCTAATTGAAAGTAAGGCTAGTTTAACCAAACAGAAAGAAAAAATAGAAAAGATTCTTGAGGAATTTACCGCGCTGTATGAAAATAGCTTTGTGGAGGCATTTGAGAGTGCGAAAGAGGAAGTTTTTGAGCACATAAAATTGGCGATGAATACCACCGTAACTTCACTAGATAATAAAATGTGGCGTTTGGGTATGGTTAGCGACCCTATCAAAAACTACTACTTTAAGCTAAATAAAAATTATTCATTTTGCATAATGGCATTTATCTTGCAGTATTTGCGGACTTTAGATACAAGCAGAATGAATGATGCAGATAGAATCTTATATTCCTACACCACGCGATATAGAGAGCGCAACACAAAAGAGGTTTTAATCGTCTCATCTAATGATAAACTAAGCCACAAATTGAGAATCAAACTTTTAACCGCATATAAGGACTTTTTAATCACTGCCATAACTAAAAAAATGGAATATGAAATCACCATAGCAAATCAAAGATTTGATTATGTCATTATCGATAATGAAATAGAAGGCGCAGTGCCTGTAGAAATGGCTATCTTTGGCAAAAAACAAAAGCAAAATAAAAACGCAAAATTTATTATCTACAAATTGCCTACCATTTAAGTGTAAATCTCGCTAAATCGCGCTTGTAAGTCTCGTTTGGCACAAATTGCGTGATATGAATCGCGCCAATATGGTGCGATTCACACTTAATTTACGCGAATCTAAAATTTTAATTGATTTTTAAACGCCAAATTTCTACAATGTCGCATTTTAAATAAGGCGGATTTTGAATGCACGAATATTCCATCATCTCGGACTTAGTGTTGCTATGCGAGGACAACGCAAAGGCGCACAATGCCACCAAAATCCACAAAATCACTATCGATGTTGGCGAACGAAGTGCGGTGGAAGTGGATTTATTGCAAAGTGCGTTTGAGGCTTTTAAAGGTGAGAGCGCGTTTTGTAAAGATTCGGTGTTAGAGGTGCGAAAAATCGCGGTGGAATTATTATGCAAGGATTGCGGGGCGAATTTCAGCGCAAAGGGGCTACGATACGGCATTTGCGAGGTTTGCCAAAGCGCGAATTTAGAGATTGTCAAAGGCAGAGAGTTGCATTTGGCGCAGTTAGAAATGGAATGATTTGGGGGCGGATATGAGCGATAGACACGGAAGCGGGGCGATTTTCGAGCGATTTATCCACAATGTCGAGCAAATCCACGAGACTTGGCAGATTGTGGAGTTTTTTGAGGCGGAGCTAAAGCGATTTAGGGAGGAAGTGGGCAATTATGAAAGCGATATTTCCAAAGAGCAAAATAGCCTAAAAGACATTCGCGCCGAGTATTTGGAATTGCAAGATGCCATAAAAACCGCGCGAAACGAACTTGAATCGCTAAAAGAGCGCAGGAGGCAGTTTGAGGAGAGCGCACCCGATTCTATCGATAATCTCCGCGAAAATCTCCCACTAAAGCCACTAGAAAAAGTCCCCATTCGCCTAAGGGACGGCATTGTAGTCCCAGCGAATCCCGCAAATGATATGTATGGCAAGGAAATCGCGGAAATGTATCTAAAAAGCCTTTGGGAGATGAAGTCGCTAAAGGCGCGGCTACTTGATAGCGACTTGGAAAATGCCAAATTGCGCAATGAGATTCGCTCACTGCAAGATAAGGCAAAAGCGCGAAAATAAGCTAAAAGAGGTAATTGTGAGGCTTTTTGTCAGTGCGCTGGAATACTCGGCAAATATTCGTCTAAAATATTTATTGCGCGAGATGATAAAGAGTGAGAATATCGAGCTGTGCGGGATTTTTGATGAGAGTATTGTAGGCAATTTGTCTTTAGAATTGCATTCCGCAGATTTTGGGATTTTC
>JBNMHH010000008.1:0-20608 GCA_050872665.1 Helicobacteraceae bacterium | reverse complement strand
TTGGAGAAAAACGCCGATAAGACAGAGGATTATATCCTTACAAAAATCACTAGCAATTTGATTCCACCGCTCCCAAATACCGCAAGTGAAAGCAAAAAAGAGGAATACAAAGTCTCTTTTGACAAAATGAAGCAAAAAGTCAAAAGTGGCGCAGTTGATGATTTAGAAATCGAAGTAGAGATTACCGAAGCCCCAATCAATCCCTTTCCAATGCCAAATATCGGCATTGTGGAGATTTTCCCCAAAGCACAAAAAATCAAAAAGATAAAGACAAGCGTCAAAGATGCCAAAGAATTGCTAAAAAATGAGGCAATCGACAATATCACAAATATCGATGAGCTAAAAATCGAGGCGTTAAAAAAGGCAGAGGAAAGCGGAATCATCTTTATTGATGAGATTGACAAAACAGCGAGTGATAATAGCAACTCACGCCAAAATCCAAACAAAGAAGGCGTCCAGCGCGATTTGCTCCCTATTGTGGAGGGTAGCCTTGTGGATACAAAATATGGGCAGATTAAGACGGATTATATTTTATTTATCGCCGCAGGAGCGTTTCATCTAAGTAAGCCAAGCGATTTAATCCCTGAACTGCAAGGGCGATTCCCCATTCGCGTGGAGTTAGATTCGCTAAGCGAGGAGGATTTGTATAAGATTCTTATCCAAACCAAAAATAGCATTATTAAGCAGTATATTTATTTGCTTGAAACGGAGGGCTTAACGCTAGAGTTTGATGATGAGGCGTTGCGAACGATTGCGAGATTCGCCCATATTGCTAATGAAAAGACAGAGGACATAGGCGCAAGGCGATTGCATACGATTGTAGAAAAGGTGCTTGAAGATATAAGTTTTGATGCGCCAAATCTTAAAGGGCAGAGCATAAAAATTGGCAAAAAAGATATTGAAGAAAAGTTAGATTCGATAATACAGAATGCCGACAGCACAAGGTATATTTTGTGATTTTAGGTGGCAATTTGTTCTGGGGTAATCATTTGCGTTATTTCGGCGACAAAATTTCGCTCAATGGACGCTCAAGTCCTATTTCGCTCATTTCGCGCCAAAATAACGCAAAGCACTACCGCCATTACTTCGATTGTAGATTCGTGCGAAGCACGAATCTAATGACAAAATTAAATAAAAAATCCTTGCAAAAGTTTTTGCTACTTTTTGCTTTTGCAAAAAGTAGAGTCCCCTCTAACTTTACAGACTCTAATCCGCAAAGCAAGGCAGATTCGCAGAATCTGAAAATATAGAATCTAGCGAGTTGTAGCAATGTTAGACAATAAAACAGAAACCAAATGCGGATTTATCGCCCTTGTCGGTCGCCCAAATGCTGGTAAATCCACGCTTTTAAACGCACTCATAAACGAAAATCTCGCGCTCATTTCGCACAAAGTCAATGCCACGCGCAAACAAAGCAATATCATCGTGCTTTTTGAAAACGCGCAGATGATTTTTATCGACACGCCGGGGCTCCACAAAAGCCAAAAATTGCTAAATAACCTTATGATTGATGAAAGCCACAAGGCAATCGAATCTAGCGATATTGTGGCGTTTTTGGCAACCGCGAGTGATGATTTGGCGCATTATGAGGAATTTTTAGAGCTATTAAAAGCCAAATCCACGCAAAAAAAGCATATTTTGCTTTTGAGTAAAATTGACTTAGTTAGCAAAGAAAATCTGCTAAAAAAGCTAAGCGCATATCAAAAATATAGCGCAAATTACGAGGCGTTAATCCCCATTTCTGCCACAAAGGGCGTGAATATCGAGCAGATTTTACGCGCGATTTATGCACACCTGCCAAATTCGCCGTTTTTGTATGACAGCGACATTATCACCTCTACAAATCTGCGTGAGATTTACCGCGAGAAAATCCGCGAATCACTTTTTAACTTTACAAACAAAGAGATTCCTTATAAAAGCGAAGTGCGACTAAAACGCGTAGATGAGGGCAAAATCACAAAGATTTATGCTGAAATCATCACAGAAAAGGAAAGTCAAAAGAAAATTATTATCGGTAGCGGTGGAAAATCTATCAAAAATATCGGCATTGATGCGCGAAAAAAAATTGAGGAATTTAGCGGTGGGCGGGTATTTTTAAGCCTAAATGTCGTGTGTGAAAAAGGCTGGAGCAAAGACAAAAAAATGATAGAAAAAATAATGGGGGAGTAGGAAAGGTATTTTTAAAAAATAAATTGCCATTTTGTTTGCAATATTTTTTGGATTGCTTTGATTTTACCTCCGCAAAAATCTCGCACGAAATGGGGCAATTTTGCGCTTACAATAATAAATTTCCACCGCGTTATTGCGAGGCGAATCACAGATTCGCACAAAGCAATCCAAAAAATTCGTCATTGCGAGATTCGGCAACGCAGAATCGTGGCAATCCAAACAAATTTAAATAAAACACAAAAATCCCACAATTTTTATGCTACAATTCCGCCTTGCAGATTCGCGCTAGATTTATGTGAATCTATAAATTTTAACAATTCAAGGAGCAAAAAATGCGACAACATATAGGGGGGGGGGTAAGTAAAAGATTCGCACTCTAACTTCACAAAAACTCACAAACTTTCTAAAATAGTATTTTCTCTAGCACTTTTATTGGGTGGCGCAAATGTCGCACTTGCCGAAGAAAGCGGTGGATTCATAGGAATCGGCGTAGGTTATGGCGGAATAGTTGAAAAAATGACAGAGCATACTTTGGATATTGATGACAAATATACTAGCAATGGCTTGAGCTATGGATTTGTGGTTGGTTATAAGCAGTTTTTTAATGACTATGTCGGGTTTCGCTATTATGCAAATGTGGACATTTATCACAATATGAGCAAGACTAAAGGGGAAACAGAAGTATATAAGATTATCGTGGTAAATTACGGCGTAAATGTGGATTTGCTGTATGACTTTGTGGTTACTGAGATTGCAGATTTTGGTGGATTCATAGGTATAGGACTTGGTGCAAATACGCTAACGGGCAAATATATTAAGGATTTAAAAGATGAACATAAAAGGCTGTGGAATGAAACACTGACAACCACAGGCTTTGATGTGTGGCTAAATGTAGGCTTACGCACAAATATTGCCAAATATCACGGCATAGAAGTGGTGGCTAGAGTGCCATTTTTACCCGTCCCAATGGATGTTAGTGATAATCTTGAACACACTTTAGGACAAGAATATAGCATCATAGCGCGATATACTTTTAGCTTTTAGGCGTAGTTGAATTGTTTTTGTGCCTAAATCGCACCCTATTTGTCATTGCGAGTCCTTGCTGTAAGCAAGGCGAAGCAATCTAAATATTTCGTCATTGCGAGATTCGCTTACGAACCCTGCAAATTCGTAGAATTTTCGTGGCAATTTATTTTTAATTCGTGGATTGCTTCGGCGAATCTACAATTCGCCTCGCAATGACAATAAAATTTAGATTTTAGATTCGTGTTTTGCACGAATCACAATCGAAGTAATGGCGGTGTGGCTTTTGTATTTGTAGAAAATTTTGGGATAAAACTAGACTTGGAGTCTGTTGATTCCCAAAATTTTCTACAAGTGCGAAATTGCATACCAAAGACACAAATTGTCACCTTATACATTAAATCTAAAGTGCATTATATCCCCGTCTTGGACAATATAGTCTTTCCCCTCGCTACGCATTGCGCCGTTTTCTTTCGCGCCGTTTTCGCCTCCGTATTTCACAAAATCCGCGAAACTAATCGTCTCTGCGCGGATAAAGCCTTTTTCAAAGTCATTATGTATCACGGCTGCGGCTTTAGGGGCTTTTGTCCCACGCGTAATCGTCCAAGCGCGGACTTCTTTCACACCAGCGGTAAAGTAGCTGATGAGATTTAGCGTCTCAAAGCTAATGCGAATCATCTGCTCCAAGCCACTTTGAGCGAATCCCAGCTCACTTAAAAACTCTGCGCGTTCCGCCTCGCTCATATCAATCATCTCTTCCTCTAACTTCGCGCACAGCGTAACAACTTTGCTATTTTGTGCCTTTGCGTAGTCCTGCACCGCCTTTAGGCGCGCGTTTTCACCGCCATCATCGATATTTGCGCCATAAATCACAGGCTTATTACTTAAAAATCGCAAATCCCTATCAAGCGCGATAAACTCCGCACTATCCTTGTCTGCAAAGGTTTTGACGCTTTTATTTTGCTCTAAATGTGCCTTTAATTTTAGCGCGACTTCTAGCATTACTGCGCCCTCTTTACTCGCCTTTGCAGCGCGGGTTAATCGCTCAATTCGCCTCTCTAAAGTCTCCAAATCCGCCAAAATTAACTCTAACTCAATAATCTCAATGTCGCTTATCGGGTCGATTCGCCCCTCTGTGTGCGTGATATTGCTATCCTCAAAGCAACGCACGATATGCAAAATCGCATCGACTTCCTTGATATTGGCGAGGAATTTATTGCCCAAGCCCTCGCCTTTACTAGCACCGCGCACAAGCCCCGCAATATCAACAAATTCGATGACGGAGTGCTGAATCTTTTGGGGTTTGACAATCTCGGCAAGTTTAGTAATGCGCTCATCTGGCACAGGCACAATCGCCTTATTTGGCTCGATAGTGCAAAATGGATAGTTCGCGCTCTCTGCATTTTGCGCCTTTGTGAGTGCGTTAAAAGTGGTGGATTTGCCGACATTTGGTAAGCCTACGATTCCTACGGATAAGCCCATTATTTTGCCTTATTTGCTTTGGATTCGCGTTTTGGATTCACGGATTTTGCGCCTTTTAGATTCGCGCATTTTACACCCGAATCAGCTATTTGCAAAATAAAATCAACCACGCTTCTAACCCCCGCGCCACTCGCGCCATAAGGATTTATATCCCATTCTTTTTCCACAAATGCAGGTCCCGCAATGTCGATATGTAGCCATTTGTCTTTGAATTCATCACGGATAAATTTGCTTAAAAATAGCCCCGCCGTAATCGCCCCGCCATATCTCGTAGATGAGCAGTTTGAGACATCGGCGTTTTTAGATTCGATTAGTTTTTCTAGGTGGCGGTTAAAAGGCAGTGTGGCGCAGAGTTCCCCGCTTTGCAATGCGACTTTTTCAAAGTCTTTTTTTAGGTTTTCGTTATGCCCCAAAATTCCGCTTGTGTATTCGCCCAAAGCCACCACACACGCACCTGTAAGCGTTGCTAAGTCGATGATAATATCTGGCTTTAAATCCTGCGCGAAAGATAGGCAATCCGCCAAAACGAGCCGTCCCTCCGCATCTGTGTTTTTTACCTCGATACTCACACCCTCACGGCTTTGCAAAATATCATCAGGGCGATATGCGTCCCCACCGATAGCGTTTTCCACCGCGCCTATAATTCCTATAACCTCAACGCTTGGGGCAAGTTCCGCAATCGCGCTTAAAATGCCAATTACTGCGCACCCACCGCCTTTATCGGCTTTCATCGTAGTCATATAATCCGCTGGTTTTAGGCTTAATCCGCCTGTATCATAAGTCAGCCCCTTGCCGACAAGTGCGATTCGCGCCTTAGCGTTTTTAGGCTTATAGGCTAATTTTATTAAGTGCGGTTCATTCACACTCGCCCTTGCCACCGCTAAAAGCGCACCTGCCTTTTGCTTTTGCAAAAATTTTATATCGCCGATTTCACACACTAGCTTTTTATCTTTCGCCAAATTCGTTGCGATTTTTGCCAAATCTTTGGGAGTGCAGTCCGCTGGGGGCGTATTTACAATCTCACGCGCCATATTTACCGCATTTGCGATGATTTTCGCCTTTTTGATTTCTGCCTTAAAATCGCCCTTGTCGATAATGTAGAGATTTTTTAGGCTTTGGCTTTGTTTTTCGCTCTTATAGGTGCTAAACTCATACTCGCCAAGCAAAAATCCAAGCATAAGCGCGTAATTTTTCTGCGAATCGCCAAAGCCTTGAATCTTAAGCGACTGCGCACCAAAATGCTTTAGTTTTCGCGCTAGATTCGCCCCAGCTTCGCGAATCAAATCCACGCTAAAATCGCCCACGCCCAAATAAAACGCATTATTTTTTTGCACAAACATGCCCTGCCCTGCTTTGCACTCAAAGCCTTGCAGTTTAAAAATCTCGCGGATTTCCTTATCTATCTTGCTATTTTTATCCACCAAAATCGCTTCAATATCCGCCTTTGCGTTTGTCGCCACTACTAAATTTATCATATTTTTATCCTTTCTTTGTTTTGATTTTCTTTATTTGCTAGTTCGGTTTCTAATTTGCTTAGTCGCCTATCCACGCGCTTTGTTTGCGTTTTAAAATAATAAAGCACACCGCCACAAAATATCACCAAAAATACCACAAATATGTATGGGTGGCTTTTTAGCCAATGTAGTAGATTCAAAATGTGTTCGCCAAAAAACCACGCCAATAGGATTGTAACCGCCGCCCAAACCCACGCGCTGATAAGATTGATAAGCGCAAATTTGATTGCGTTGTAGCGCGTAAGCCCAATGCTTATGGGGATAATCGTCCGCATTCCATACATATATCGCTGTAAAAAGATGATATACCACCCGTGCTTTTGCAGGAGTAAGTGCGCTAGGGCGAGTTTGCGCCGTTGATTTTTGAACTTTTTTTGAATGTAGTCTTTGTTGAATCGCCCGATATAAAAATATATTTGGTCGCCTGTGAATCCACCCAGCCCTGCGACAAAAATGGCGATAAAGACATTTAAATGTCCCGTGTGAGCGGCGATTCCAGCAAAAATAAGCCCTAACTCGCCCTCCAAAATACTCCAGCAAAAAAGTATGAGATAGCCCCAATCTGCGACATAATTATCCCATAATTCGATGATAAACTCTTCCATAAAATCCCTAAAGCTCTAACGCGCAAAATACCTTTGTCTGCTTTTCTATGTCTGCCACCGCGTCAAATTCTAACAATCGCAAGATGAAACAAGCCTCTACGCATTTTCCTTGAATAGATTCGATGAGTTTGATTCCAGCCTTTGCTGTGCCACCTGTGGCGATTAAATCATCGATTAGTAGCACTTTTGCGCCCTTTTTATCACGGAATGCGTCTATATGAATCTCAACCTCGCTAAATCCGTATTCCAAAGCGTATTTTTCAGAGACCGTGGTGTAAGGCAATTTACCCTTTTTGCGAATCGGCACAAAGCCGATTTTTAGGCGTGAGGCAAGTGCCGCCCCAAAGATAAATCCGCGCGATTCAATCCCTACGATAAAATCTAGCCCATAGCCCTTGTAGCGCGACTCCAAAAACGCCATCAAATCCTCAAAAACACTAGCCTCATTGATGATAGTTGTTACATCGCGGAATAAAATGCCCGGCTTTGGGAAGTCTGGCACATCTCGAATCGCCCCTTTTAAGCGCGTCTGCAACGATTGTAAATCCATAAATTTTCCTTTCAAATTTAATTAGCTAGGCGCGGTTTAGAGCAATGCCTCGATTTTTTGCTCTAACTCGCGGATTCGCGTCTTATACTTGTCGCACTCGATTTTATACTGCGAATTCCGCGCTTTTAGGGCTTTGATTTCATTTTTCATCGTATTCATTTCCTCTGTCAAAATGTCGTTATTGCCTAGTGCGCGTTGTAGTTGTAGCTGGTGCTTACGAATCAAAATCTCCGCCTCGTGCAAAGTCAGCTTAATAGATGCGGAAGTTTTCTCCTCTTTTTGCGCAATATGCTTGTAAAAAAAGGTTTTTGTAACCATAAAAAGCACAAACAAAATAAACGCCGTAAGTAGAAACCAAGTCGCAATTTGGGTCATTTGCCGAAATCCTATGATTTTGATAAAAGTGCGATTGTAGCAAAAATATGCTTAGTGAAGATTAAAGATTTGCAAGATTCAACACCTCTAAATATCACTGCTATACTCATTTGCTAACGCCCATTTCATTGATAATTCTATCAAATTCTACGAAAATATCCCCATCCATATCAATAGAAAATTCTTGCTTGTCAAAGGTAATTTTGGCATTCATACTATCACATAAAACTTCTTTATTATTGATTGTAAAGTGCGATTGTAGTGGAGGGTCACCATATTGTTCCTCATCACTTATATATTCGCTAATATTTTGGATTTTTTTGTCCTTGCAATAAAGATAAAAGCCATAATCAAACAAATCTCTTACATTTTTTCTACTTTTTATTGCAGGTAAAAGTTCTACTTTTTTATCCCAACACCGAATTCTCCTAGTTTTTTGAAACGGTTGTTTGTTTTCAACCAAAAATTTAAATAATTTCTTTTGACGAATCAAAAGTTGTTCCCACCATTTTTTGCTAGAAATATCCGCGTTATCTATAATGTCTTGCAAAATATCGCATAAATTTGTCCTTTTGGATTCTAAAATACAATCAAGTAATTTTTTGAAATATGGAATCTCATTTCTATTTCTTTTGCCACTCAAAAGCCAATTCCACGCTTCTCTATCGCGAAAAATCTCCCCGCAGTAATTACCATAAAAATAATTCGTTGCCCAAAATCCATAATTTCCTACGCTTAAAAATGCGCGTTGAAACAGAGGCAAAAGGTCATTTTGCTCTTTATCGCTTCGAATCTCATCTAAAATATTCATTGTCAATTCTGCATATTTGCAAAATTTATCAAAGTTTGGATTTTCTTGCAAATTACCACAACTAAAACCAAGCAAATAATCCACACAACCCCTTAAGACACGATGATTACTTGTTTTATTTAAGATTTCCTCCCATTTATCACCACCATTGCGACTTTGCAAGATTAACTTTGCTTTGTGCGATTCTAGGGCATACATATTTGAGTGAAAGCTGTGTGTGGGATTTTGCACCAAAAATTCATAGATATTTTTATATCCTTTTGATAGGGTTTTAAAAAGATTAAAAAATGCACTTATATGTTCATCTGGGTTATCCAATCTATGATTTTCTATAAAATGCTTACATACACGCAAATAGTCCTCTAACGCTTGGGCGTCAATATTTTTGCCTTTAGTTTCCAACACAAAAAATAATGTCGCATACAAGTAGCAAATTTCTACATACCCAAGTGAATCTCTAGCATTTTTAAATGAATCAAAATCACTAAATTTTAAAAATCCACTTTTAGTAAATGCTTCGCTGTAATTCTTATACAAATCCACAAGTTTATCAAGTAGCATAATATTTTCTAAATCTTGTAAAAATTCATAAAATTTATCAATAGCACGATTCGCCGAATCTATCATTGGCTTAATCTCTCCACTTTTTACCTCACCTTTTAGTAGTGTAAAAAATACATTTGAGTAATGAAAAAATACAATTCCTCTATTATCAAACGCGCTAATATCATTTGGGGTAAAAAACATATCCGCCCATTTATTGTCGATATTTGCTAATAATGTATGACTATCTGCGATTTTAGGATTAGATTCGATATATGCCTTTAAGTTTTCGTAATGCGAAAGTTGCTTTCCTCTAGCATTCATTTTAATATAAAGTTCCTCGCCTAAACTAAATTCGCCCATATCAAAAGCATAAAAAGTGATATTGTCTAAATTTTTAATCAATATTTCTAAATCTGTTTTGCTATCTAATTCCGTATAGATTAAATCAAGCATATTAAGCATTGCTTTGATTGTAGGGTTGTTTCTAAGGTTTTCCTCTTTTTCAAATTCGCCACCTTTATCAAGTATAGCTTTGCTTGGATTTTTACTTAAATCAAAATCCTTTTTTAACAAATTTTTACAAAACTTTTTAGAACTATCGCGCACTGCATAAGAAAATCTCGCTAACTCTTTAGAAATACATTCTAATTTTTGTGCTTTTTTGTAGATATAAAAATGCAAAAGCCACAAAGTTGTGATTCGTTGCTGTCCATCAATGAGGATAAATTTTTCACCCTCTTTATAACCATAAATAAAATCAATATGTAAAGATTTTTTGTTGCCACAAAGCACGGCAAAAATTGCATCTAAAAATTCTTTAGCGACTTTTTCTTGGGATTTGCGCCCTTGTGCGTAGTCTCGTTGCAATATTGGCACTTCGACATTTTTATATTTTAAAAATTCCTTGAGATTTTGAATGTTATTCATTGAACTATCCTTTGCTTTGTAAATTTATTTAATAAGTCTTTAAGAGATTCTAAATACGCTTTTCTATCATTTTTATCAAATACATTTTTATTGCTAACGGGTTTTTCTGGGAAAGTCCTGTCAAATACTTTTCTTGTTAAAATGGGTATCAGTTTGTCCCCTAATATTTCAATATTTTCGCGCTTTTTGCTAAAAATAAAATTGCTTAATGCACTATTGGAATCTTTGTCTAGCAATGTAAGATTGCCTACACTATGTAAGCTATTATCGTCATAGAAGTATTTGTCGATTTTATTCAATAATCCATTGTCATTTTTATTTAGCTCATCAATATTTAAAGAATCTAACCTATTTATAAAGTCTCTAATTTCTCTTTGCAATTTTTCGTCATCTATATGTTTTTCTATATCATCTAAAAATTCTCTAATTGATTGCTTATCATTTTTTTCTACTGCTTTCTTTAGGCTTTGTGAATTTTGCGCATAAATATGCTCTAAACTCCACTGCTCTAACACAAAGCGATTAAACTCAAAGTATTTATTGTTAGATTCATCATTGATTAAATATTGTAGATTTGCCAACAGAAGCAATGAACGAATCTTATTGTTATGTTGCCCATACTCTAGCTCGTCAATTTCTAAAACATTATTTTGTATTTTGTTGCATATTTTTTCAAATAGTAATACAACAAATGCTTCTTTGCTTTTTCCACATTCTATCCACCACGAATATATTTTTGAAATTTTTTCATTATCTTGAATTAAAAATCCAATATAATGAAAAATTTCTCTATCAACTACATTCTCACCTTTTGAAGCAAATCCTTGAAAAGTATCAATGCAAGATTCTAATTCCTCCCATTTAGAATCTAATTTTTTATCCCTATATATTTCATAAAAAAATTCAAGCAATTTACTTTCTTTTTGTGGGGAACTGATTGCTTTTAGATACACCTCAATGCGTGAAATATCATCGCTCAATACATAAGGCTTATCTTGCATAATATCTTTTTTATTGATATTTGACAACACACAATAGCGAAAATCCCGCTCCTCTCTTAACCGTATTTCTGCTTCATACCACGACTGCGCCCTTTCTTTTATATCATCGCTATCTAAATTTTCATTTTTGCTTAAAAAGAGTGCTTTGATATTTTCCGCTTCTTGCAATGGAATCTTACCAATATTAAGACGGCGAAACACCGCGCTTTCACTCTCGCTTTTCGCGATTTCATACCATAGCACCTTGCAATCACTTAATAACGCGGTTAGAAATCTATCTTTGTCAATAGATTTGTCCCCAAAAAATTCTCTAATTTTTTGGTATGCTTCATAAAAATGCCAAAAATCAATGTTTGTGGCTTCATTTTTGCTTTTAGATTCGATATTTTGCAGAAATTCTCTTGAATCTTGATTCGCTTCTTGCCTCGTCTCATAGTTAATATCAAACAAACAATCCTTGCGTAAAAATTTCACAATCAAAAATATTGTCGTAAGTCTTTGCTGTCCATCTATAACATTAAATTGTTCGTCTTTATTTTCTATAACTAACGGTTGCAAACAATAAACTCTCTGCTCACCATTTGCAAAATCCCAAATATCCTCCAAAAGTGCTCCAACTTCTCTATCTCTCCAACGATAGCCACGCTGATAGCTTGGGATAAAAAATTTGTAATTTTCTAATTCTTTTATGCTTTTTAGTAGATTATCTTGTGTGTTGCTTTGGGACATTTGCAACCTCCTTTTTTAAAACTAAAACGAAATTATAGATTTTATCTACTTATATACTGCTTATCCCATAATATTTTTTACAAATCACGCTTCTCTACTCCCACTCTATCGTAGCTGGGGGTTTGGAGCTTATGTCATACACCACGCGATTTATACCCTCCACTTCGTTTATTATGCGATTACTCACGCGCTCTAGGAAGTCAAAATCAAGCCTAGAAAATCTCGCCGTCATTCCGTCAATCGCCTCCACAGCGCGAAGCGCGATAGTGTTATCATAAGTGCGATTATCGCCCATCACACCGACACTTCGCACATTTAAGAGCACACAAAACGCCTGCCACACACTATCATATAGCCCACTTTTGCGCAACTCATCGATATATATGCTATCCGCCGCGCGTAAAATCGCCAAATCTTCGCGTGTAACCTCGCCCATAATGCGAATGGCAAGTCCGGGTCCGGGAAATGGGTGGCGCATAAGCATAGACTCAGGCATTCCTAGCTCACGCCCGAGCTCACGCACCTCGTCCTTAAAGAGTTCGCGCAACGGCTCGATTAGCTCAAATTTCATCCACTCGGGCAGTCCGCCGACATTGTGGTGGGATTTTATCGTCTTGCTTGGTCCTTTTACACTTACAGATTCGATGACATCAGGATAGAGTGTGCCTTGCGCTAAAAATTTGATTTCGCCATTTGTATTGTGCGCCTTTGCCTCACGCTCAAAGACTTCGATAAAAGTCTCGCCGATAATCTTGCGCTTTTGCTCTGGCTCGACTACGCCTTTTAGTCGGCGTAAAAATAGCTCACTTGCGTCCACCGTGATAAGTGGGACGCGAAGATTCTCTTTAAACATTTGTTCCACAGATTCGCGCTCACCCGCACGAAGTAGCCCTGTATCGACAAATACGGGTATTAGATTGTCGCCGATAGCTTTGTGTAGCAACGCCGCCACAACGCTTGAATCTACGCCACCGCTTACCGCGCATAAAACCTTGTCATTTTGCGCTATTTCGCGCACTTTGGCGATTTCTATCTCGGCAAAATTGTGCATATTCCACTCATTATTTGCCCCACAGATTTCAAGCGCAAAGTTGCGTAAAATCTGCGCTCCACACTCGCTATGCACCACTTCGGGGTGGAATTGAATCGCATAGATTTTGCGCTCTAAGTCCGCGATAGCGCAAATTTCGCTATTTTCAGTTTTGGCGATTTTTGAAAATCCTTTTGGCAGGGCGATGACTTTATCACTATGGCTCATCCACACGATAGAATTGTCCTTTATGTCCGCAAAAAGCGCGTTAGATTCCACCACACTTAAATGCGCTTTGCCAAACTCTTGGGTGTGGGATTTTGCCACTTCGCCACCAAAAAAATGCGCGATATATTGCATTCCGTAGCAAATACCCAAAATCGGGATTCCTAGCGTGAAAATGCCCGATTCGGGCTTATAAGCGTCCTTTTCATACACACTTGCAGGACCACCGCTTAGGATAATGCCACGCGGATTTTTCGTGCGGAGTGAATCTATGCTTTGAAAATAGGGCATTATCTCGGTATAAACGCCGATTTCACGCAGTCTCCGCGCGATAAGCTGGGTGTATTGACTTCCAAAGTCAAGCACGATGATTTGGGGATTAAACATAAGAAATTCCTTGCATTTTAAGATGCGAAATTTTAGCCTAAAATTTCACAAATAATTCACAACTCATTGATTATAATTTTCGCACCAAAAATGGCAAATTTTTCAAAAAAAGGAGAAAAAGATGAAAAATGTAAAAAAATTAGTAGCGTTAGGGACGCTCTGTGGGACAATCGGGGCGAATCTCACCTTAGCAGATGACTTTCTAATGTATCCGCAAAATAACTTCGGCAACAACGCTTTTGCACCGCGCGGATTTATGCAAAATAGCGAGGAGACAAAAATGTTTTACGGCAATATTTTGCAAATGGCGACATTACACATTGGGGCGAATTTTTTGACAAGTCGCATAAATAACGAATTGCTGGGCGTGGATAATAAAAAAGTCGCAATGGATTTGGGCGTGAGCGTGGGGTGGAACTATTTTGAGGCAGAGGACGAGGAAATCGACTTTGGTTTGCGCCTAAAATATCTCTATACCAAAAGCGACTATAAAACGCACAGCGTGGGGCTTGTGGGTTATTTGCACCCATATACTTACCCAATCATCTACAATTCGCCTGTGATTCAACCGCTATCTTTCCTAGTGGGCGGTGGATATACGACCACCAAAGCCCCTTATGGCGTTAGTCTAAATGGTGGATATGTAGAGGCTGGAATCGCGCTGTTTAAGTATTTCCCACTGAATTTAGACATAATTTATCGTGCGAGTTTTTATGGCAAAAAGAGTGGGATAGGGGCGAATACTACGCATAGTGTGAGTTTAATGTTTAATATTTTATAAAAAGCGCGATTGTCTTTTTGCGATATTTAGTGGATTCGCCGTGTGGTTTGTTATAATTGTCAAAACTTTTGGGAGATTCGTATGAAACAAATATTGCTTTTAGCGGTTTGCTTATTTATCGGTGCAGATTCGCTTTTCGCGCGACCGCCTACGCGTCCAAGCGAAAAGATGAAATTTTTATCGGGTAGCATTTTGCAAATGGCAAGTTTTCACATAGGCGGGGATTTTCTCATCTCGCGCCTAAATAGCGGTGCGCTGGGCGCGGATAATAAAAAATTTGCGATGAGTTTGGGCGGTAGCGTGGGGTGGAACTACTTTGAGATTGAGGACGAGGAAATTGATTATGGTTTGCGCCTAAAATATCTCTACACCAAAAGCGACTATAAAACGCATAGCGTGGGCGTTGTAGGCTACTTGCACCCATATACTTACCCCATTACACGGAGGAATCAAAGTTTTATTCAACCGCTTTCTTTTTTGCTGGGCGGTGGATACAGCTACGCGCAAACGCCACACGGACATAGCTTTAGTGGCGGATATGTGGAGGCTGGATTCGCGCTGTTTAAATACTTTCCGCTGAATTTAGACATAATTTATCGCGCAAGTTTTTATGGCAAAAAGAGTGGTGTGGGCAATCAAATGACACATAGCGTTAGCCTAATGTTTAGTGTGCTGTGAGGGTGGATTCTACTTTTTGCAAAAGCCAAACAAAGCAAAAACTTTTGCAAGGATTCGCACTTCGTGCGGATTTAATTTTGTTTGGATTGCTTCGTGCGAATCTGCGATTCGCCTCGCAATGACGATAAGATTGTTAGATTCACACAAATCTTAAGCGATTTATGGCAAATATAGCGCGAATCCAAAGCAAATTTATCGCCTTGCCTTATTTAAAAGCACTTTGCCAAAGAGTTTGATATAGATTTTGTATGGGCGAATGTCGATTTGAAAATTACGCCGAACGCGCTTCATAAGGGGCGTTTTGATTTTGGCGCGAAATTCCGCGTAAGTTTTAGAATCCAAAATCAAGCGCAAATTTGGATTAAAATCCAAAATCGCGTTTTCAAAATTATACCCACGCACCAAATCTTGCAATCGCGCAAAGTGCCTATCCTCTGTGCCTTGTGGCATATCTTGTATGGTGTCAATTTTTATTTTATTAGATTTTAGCAAGTCAAACTTCGCAAACTGCTCTAACATATAGGCAAAATTCGCGTAAGATTCATCATAAGAGTAGCGATAATGCTTCATTAGCGAATTTTCTCTCTGTCGGTAGAAATATCGCGCCGTGCGAGTGTAGGCGACTTTGCCACTAAGTGCATTTGCGATATTGCCAAAGGTTATATCCTCTCCTAATCTTGCATTTGCAAAGCGTAGCGTTTCAAGCAAACTAGCGCGATACAGCGTCCGCCACACTTCTATCTTACCGCCTTTGCGCGTAATGCCACCTTTTGATTTGCCCCTGCGATAGGCAAAAATGGACTTACTATAAGATTTATCATTGAATCGATAGATATTATAGCTCTTTGCTATGGCGGTTTTGCGCGATTCAAGGCAGTAAATGAGATTTGCAAAATAATCCACCGCAACCACATCATCACTATCCACAAAGCCGATATAATCGCTTTTGTGTGGCTTTAGCGTGGCAAAAATATAATCTAGCCCCGTATTTCGCGCCATTGCCACGCCTAAATTTTGTTGCGATAGTAAGATGAATCGCGCGTCATTTTGAGCGTAAATTTGCGCGATTTGCGCCGAATCATCGGTGCTACAATCATCTATCATAATCGCTACGAAATTTTCATAAGTCTGCGCACGAATCGAATCTAGGCACTCTTTTAAATACGGCGCGACATTGTAAATGGGGATAATAATATATAAGCGATTCGCCTTTGGGGGGGGGGCGAACGGATTATATGAATCTATCATTTTGCTACCTTTGCTATCTTTTTGGCTTTTGAATTTTGGCGCGAATCTTAGCATAATCTTTTGCCTTTAAAATCTTGTGCTTTTGGGCGAAATGCTTAGGTTTTCTAGTGTGGTAAATTCGCCTAATTTGTAGGATTCAATCGCGCATCTGCCAATCATTGCGGCATTGTCGCTACAAAATTCTAGTGGCGCAAAAAGGATTTCTTTGTTAAATTCGGTTGTTAGTTTTTGCAATGCCTCGCGCAGGGCTAGATTCGCACTTGCGCCACCTACTACGCCAAAATGGCGGATTGTGGATTCGCCACTTGATTCGCTTGATTTTTGCTGTGATTCGCATTCGCGTTTGGATTCGCACTCAAAATAAAGGCGCGTTTTTTGGATAATGTGGGCGATTGCAGTTTTTTGGAATCCGTAGCAAATTTCATTTATTTGGCTTATTTTGGCGTGGGATTGGGAATATTCGCCTAAATCGTTGTGAAAATCTAACTCTTCGATTTTTAATCGCACGGCGTTTTTTAGCCCTGAGAAACTAAATGCGATATTGTTTCGTTGCGCCGAATCGCTTAGCGGCACGGGAAATCTTATATTTTTTTGCACCGCATTTTTGGCGCAAGACTCCACAACTGCGCCACCGGGATAGCCTAAGGAAAGCATTTTTGCCACTTTGTCAAATGCCTCGCCAAAGCTGTCATCAAGCGTGGTGGCGATGATTTTTAGGCGCGTGTGGCTTTGTGCCTCGATGATTAGGCTATGTCCGCCTGATAGCAGTAAAATGGGTAGCGGGAAAATCGCTTCGCGTCCCAAAAATAGCGAGTAGATATGCCCTTGCAAGTGATTTACGGCAATGAGAGGGGCGTTTAGCGCGAGGCTTAACGCCTTTGCCATCATTACGCCCTCTAGCAGTGAAACGCTAAGTCCGGGCTCGGTGGTTACGGCGATAGCGCGGACTTGGCGCAAGTCAAAATAAGAGCTTAATCTTTGCAGTATTTTTGGCAAATGCACAGAATGCAAACGCGAGGCGATTTCTGGCACTACTCCGCCGTATTTTGCGTGGCTGTCGTCTTGTGAGATTTTTTGGTGGAATAAAATTTCGCGCGTTTGAATGCGTGTAAGCGCGAGTGAGCTGTCATCGCAACTGCTTTCAATGCTAAGAATCACGCGCTAATCCTTGAATGTGCCAAAAACTACGATTTTTATTTTATGAATCATAAAGAATCCTTTGTTATCATTTTTATTGCCTTGATAATTGCTTTTGGGTAGATTTCATATTCTAAATTATGGATTCTCGCCTCAAAGGATTCAAGCGATTCGCCTTCAATTTTATGGATAATATCTTGCGCAATTAACACCCCCGAATCTAGCTCATCGCTTACAAAATGCACACTCACACCTGCGATTTTCATATCGCTCTCAAAAGATTCCTTAATCGCGTGTGCGCCCTTAAATAGGGGCAAAATCGATGGGTGGATATTTATGGCGCGAAATTTGGCGGTAAATTCAGGTGGCAAAATTCGCATAAATCCAGCCAAAATGACTAAATCGATTTGATTTTTTTTGAGTAATGCGATGATTTGGGGGATAAAGTCTGCTTTATTTTGCTTATAATCGACTATTTCGCATTTTAGCCCAAGATTTGCACAACGAGTTATACCAAAGGCGGATTCTTTACTGCTAATGGCGAAAATAAAATCTAATTTAATAGATTCGTGGATTGCTTCGTGCGAATCTGCGATTCGCCCTCGCAATGACGATTCGTTAGATTCACTTGAATCACTTTTATTTGAATCCAATTCTAGTATTTGCGGTGGAAGTTTTGTATTTAGCGAAAATTTTGGGGATAAAACTAGACTTGGGGTCTGTTGTTCCCCAAAATTTTCGCTAAGTGCGAAAGGTGCGCCCAAAGACGAATTTATCTCCATTCCTTGCATTTTTGTGTAGATATTTTCTAAATTACTCCCATTCCCGCTAAACAAAATTGCTAGTCGAATCGTCCTCATTTTGCCCACCAAAATTACTTGCCAAACAAATGCGGGTGCGTTTTCTTTAGTCCTTTAATCACCTCGCACACGCTTTTATAATCATACACCGCGTCATCATCGCCTTTTTCAAATTCCTCAGCGTAGATATTTAGCGCGGATTCGATTTTGCTATCCGCCACACCAGCTAGGCTAAGCGCGGCACTTAGCAAAATCACAATCTCATCTAATAGCTCGTTATAATCCCCATTTGTCGTCATCATCGTCCTCCAAGTCTGTGCCGTTGCCGATTTTTGCCTCTAATTGCGCTCTTGCCTCAGCATATAAAAATGTCCCTTTGAAATCCTCTATTTTCCCACCAGCGGCGTTTTTGTGTCCGCCTCCGTTGAAATATTCCTTTGTGATTGCGCTCACATCGCATTTCCCATTTGCTCTAAAGCTCACAGTCCCGCCTGTGCCTATATCACAAAAGAAATCAAACTCGCTATTTTGCGTCAAAAAGAGATTCGCCAAAATAGAAATGTTGCCGATTCCATAAGTCAAAAGTCCGCGCTTATCATTCAAAAAAATGGTATATTTTTCTTTGCTTTGGCGCAATATTTCAGCTTGGCGATTCGATAAAATCTGCTCCATTGTTTGCGTCCTTTTATCGCCACCTAGCAATTCTTTTTTGCGTAAAAAGATATTGTTATCTAACTCGACATTGCCCATTTCACGGAGATTGTTGTTTGAATCTAGCAAATATTCCTTTGCCACTTCTAACATTTTAAACTTCAAATCTCTATCAAAATCATCAAACATATAGCGAGAAAATTCCCTGCTTTGCGTAATCATACCTAATGCGACTTTGCCAAATTCAAAGCCAAATCCACTCTCTTTCCAAGTATCCGCCGAATCTATCATATCGATAAATTTTTGCATTGATTCGCGCTTATTTGAATCGCGCAAAATTGCGCAGGATTCAGCCGATTCGGCGCATAAAGACGAAATATTTTGACTTAAATATTGCAAAGTAATTTTTGATGCGCAAATATTTGTATCCAAGTGATACCACCCATAATTTGCCGCGCAATCCTTGCCTGTAATGTGGTGGTCTAGCAAAATAAGATTTGTCTTTTTGCCTTGTGCGTTTAGCAAATTAACTTCCTCTTGCAAAAATTTTGCTTCATTTAGCGTGAGATTCAAATCCGTGATTAAAATCAAAAAATTTGCATTTTTCGTGCTCTTGATTCGCCCTAAAATATCACGCACTCGCACTTCCACTTCGCGCCCATAATTTGCATTATAAAATGTGATATTTTTAAAAAATTCCCTCGCTACAAACTGCGCACCATAGCCGTCTAAATCGATATGTGATAGATGATGAATTTCTGTCATTTTTTATCCTTTTTTATTTAATTTTTAGCGCACTATTTTAGTGCAAACACCTTAAGATTCACGCCACTAAATCCCAAAGATTCGCCCTAATTGCCATTAAAATTTAGCTCGATTTCGCCAAAATGCTCAAACCTTGCATTCGCGCTAATCTCAGCATTGCCTAGCACAATTAGCTGGATATTATTTGTCCTAGCGAATTTAGCAAGTGTGTAGCGAATGCTTGTATCCACAAGCAAAATGGGATTTATGTGCATTTCGTGGGCTTTTTGCACCACTTGATTTAGTGCTTGGCTTAGCGCGGTTGTCTCAGCGATTGCTAAGATAAAATTGCGCCCATATTGATTATCCTGCATTTTTTGCAGTAAATAGCTTTCAGATTCGGCGGGAATTGTGAAAAATTTGATATTGCCATCTTCGCTTTTAAAAGTATCAGTAATCACACGCGCCAACGCAGAGCGGACATAATCTAATATGATGATTGGATTATTTTGCGTTTTTGGCGCAACCTCGATGATTGTCTCTAAAATTGTAATCATATCTTTGATAGGAATCCCATCACGCAATAAATCCTTTAGCACTTGGTGAATCACGCTTAGTGGCACTTGTGAGCTATCATCTACCAAACTTGGGAATGAATCTTTTAGGCTGTCGATTCGCTCTTTTACATCTTGGCGCGTTATAATATCTTCGGCATATTGTTTGATTAACTCGCTAATATGCGTGGTTATCACAGCTGAGGCTTCAACTGCAAAATATCCACGCATTGTAGCTTCATCTTTGTCTTTAGCGTCAATCCATAGCGCATCGCCATTGCTTACAGGGTCTTTGGCGGGAATTCCCTCAATCCCGCTAATCGCCTCTCCCGTAGTGCTAATCACTAGGAATTTATCCACCTCTACTTTGCCACCACCGATTTTTACGCCTTTTAATAAAAACTCATAGCCATTGGGTGGAAAATCTGTGTATGGATTGGGCGCAATACTGATTTTAGGAATCACAAATCCATATTTATTTGCGATACTCACGCGAATCCCGCGGACATTTTCCATTAGTGCCGAATCGGGGCGGTTGGCTAATTTTACTAGCTGGTATCCAACGCTTAGCGTTAGGACATTGACTTTTAGGCGATTTTCTATCGTGGCTTGGTGTTGCGCCTCGATTTTGCGCTCTTGCT
>JBNMHH010000007.1:0-22229 GCA_050872665.1 Helicobacteraceae bacterium | reverse complement strand
GCTTTAGAGCCACTAGGGTGGAGCTATCCATTGCTACTTGGCATTTGGATTCCTACGACTTTTGTGGGCTGTATGCTAACAGCATTCTTAATCACAAAGTTTGCGAATCTCGACCTTAGCAAAGACCCTGTATATCAAGATAGACTTGCAAAAGGGCTTGTGAAAAAGAGCGAGGGCGCACAAAATATCAAGCTAAAAGACGGCGCGAAACTATCCGTGCTTTTATTTTTGCTAGGAGTGCTTTTTGTGGTGCTTTATGCTACTGCGATTTCAAAAATCGGCGGTGAGCCAGTCTTTATCAAAAATGTCATCGTAGGGCGCGATGCTGCCATTATGAGTGCTATGCTAACGATTGCAACGCTGATTGTGATATTCTGCAAAGTCGATGTCAGCAAGATTCCAGAAACTTCAAGCGTATTTAGAAGCGGTATGGTTGCGTGTGTGTGCGTCTTTGGTGTGGCGTGGCTAGGGAATACCTTTGTCGAAGGGCATACAGATAGCATTAAAGAGTTAGCCTCTAACTTGGTTAAAAACTATCCAGCACTTTTGGCTGTGGCGTTTTTCTTTGCTAGCACTTTGCTTTACTCACAAGCAGCCACTGCAAAGGCGATTACGCCTGTGGTAATTGCCGCACTTGGCATTAGCGCAGCGGAGCCGGGCGATTCATATATGCTTGTGGCTAGTTTCGCGGCTGTTTCGGCACTTTTCGTGCTTCCTACTTATCCTACACTGCTTGGTGCGGTGCAAATGGACGATACAGGCTCGACACGCATCGGCAAGTATATCTTTAACCACGCCTTTTTCCTACCGGGCGTCCTAGCTATCGCATTTAGCGTTGCATTTGGATTCCTAGTCGTTTCTGTCGTGGGATAAAATAGTTTCTTTTAGATTCCGCGCTTTTAGGCGCGGAATCTAGCGCATTTTCACAACTGCATTTTTTTCACTGCTTCATATTGTAACAATCTCACATTTTATTTATATAATTTTTTATACAACTAATTGCGTTTGGAATATAATCATTTTGCAAAAAAATTTTTGAAAGGATTGAAATATGAAAAATTCTCGTAGAGACTTTTTAAAAGGTTCAAGCGTGGCACTTTTGGCACTTAGCTTTAATGCCTTAAGTGCAAATGCTCTGAACGATAAAAGCGCAAATTATGCGCGTTATTTTATTAGGGATTTGCAGTGCGAATCTATGGGCGAATCGGCATTTGATTTGCATTTAGATTCGCTAGATTCGCCCATAATTTCGGCGATTCAGCCAAGCAAAATTCTTAGTGTAAATGGCGATATAAGCGACATTTATGCGGAATTAAAACGCACATTTGAAAGCAAGGCGATTGTGGCTGGGCAAAGTAGCGAGGCGACTTTTTTCGTGCTTCGCACAATGGCAGCTGGTTATGGACTGCGTGTCGCTTATAGCGATGAAAGAAATGGGGTGCGCTCTTGGATTCTCGCGCCCACAAGCATTAAGATATAAAAAAGGATTAAAAATGATTTTACCAATAGGCGTTAGCAAAAGCGCGTTTCAAAGCGCGGTAGGCAAATTTCAAAAAGCCATAGGCAAAGAGTGGGTTTTCACCAAAGAAGCGGATTTGAATCTTTATCGCGATTCATACTCGCCACAATGGGACGATGAGGACGAGCCTATCCCCTCACTTGCGCTTGCGCCAAAAAACACAGAGGAGGTGCAAGCAATTGTAAAAATCGCAAATACGCATAAAATCCCGCTTTTCCCCATATCAACGGGCAAAAATTTAGGCTATGGGAGCTGCGCGCCACAAAGAAGGGGCGATGTGGTGGTGGATTTAAAGCGAATGAATAAAATCATCGAAGTCGATGACAAGCGCAATTTTTGCATTGTAGAGCCGGGTGTGAGCTATTTTGACTTATATGAATATGTCGAAAAAAATAATCTCAATGTCTTTTTAGACATACCCGACCCGGGCTGGGGTTCGCCTGTGGGCAACGCACTAGACCACGGCTGGGGATATAGCTATGGAATGTATAGAGACCATTTTGGCTCACATTGCGGTATGGAAGTGGTTTTGGCAAATGGCGAAGTGATGCGCACAGGTATGGGCGCACTCCCCAATGCCAAAACTTTCGCAGAAAACAAATACGGCTATGGACCTTATGTCGATGGGCTTTTTGCGCAGTCAAATTTCGGCATAGTTACCAAAATGGGCTTTTGGATGATGCCAAAGCCTGAATATTACTTGCTTTTGTCGCTTACGATGAAAAGGCGCGAGGATTTGATTCCAGCAGTGTCGATTCTTAACTACCTCGAAGATAGCTTTATGGTGGGGTGGCCCCTTTATCGCTCACCGCTTAATCCTCCGCACGGAAAAGCGATGAATGGTGAGTTAAAAGGCTACCTCACCTCCAAAGGCGGACTGCCAGATATTGTTAAGATTCAAAATTACGCGTTAAAAAATGACATTCCGTATTGGCAAATCGACATTCCTATATATGGTTGCAAGGACGCGTGTTATGCAAATATGGACTATATCAAAAAGCGATTTAAGATTATTGAGGGTGCGGAGATTCGCAAGGTGCAGGAATTTGCCCTGCCTTTGACTTTGGAGCAAAAAAAGCAAATCAAACACAAAGTCAGCCTAGGCATTCCAAATATGGAGATTTTTTGGCTTAGCACAAGGGGCGAATCCAAAGAGCCAAGCGATGGGCATGTGTGGTTTTCGCCTGTGATTCCCCGCGATGGCAATGAGCTACTAAAATGCCAAGATGTGTATATCCAAATGTTCCACGATTTGGGTATGCCCTCGCCCATAACGCCATTTGCGCACCCTAGAAGCTGGATGTATAGGGCGTTTTGCTTTATGCTTGCCTTTGATAACTCGCGCACAGATAGAGAGCATAATCTAAAAATGCGCCAAGCATATCGCGCTATGGTCAAAGTCGCGGCGGACAATGGCTGGGGCGATTACAGAGCTGCGCCCACTTTCCAAGATGATGTAATGGGTGCGTATTCGTTTAACAACAACATTTTGCGCCGTTTTAGCGAACAGCTAAAAGACTGCATTGACCCAAATGGCATTATCGCGCCCGGTCGCGGTGGCATTTGGAGTAAAGCCACAAGGGCGCAGAGATTCGCAAACAACAAATTAGATGAGAAAAAAACTTAAAAAAAGAGGTGCAAAAAAATGAAAAAGTTATGTTTAGTGTTTATGGGAATCGCGCTAGTTGCGCTATATGGGGCGAATCAAAAGGCAAAAGAGGCTAAAGAAATCACAGGCGAGGAAATTAGCGTTTTTGAATATAATCCTAACGCACCGCACTCACCTGCAGCGTTTTCTAGCGTTGATTCATCGAATCTAACGCCAAATCAGCAAAAAGGACAGCAAATCTATGCGAAATGGTGTCTGCCCTGCCACGGCATAGGAATGCCGGGCACAAACGCGCTTCAAGCGTTGTATAACGGCGCATTACCCGCGCTTTTGGAGGATAGAGATGATTTGAATGCCGATGCGGTTGAAATGTGGGTGAGAATGGGCAAACATTCTATGCCATTTTTCCGCAAAACGGAGATAAATGATACGGAGCTAAAATTTTTGGCAGATTATCTTAGTCGCAATGTGAAGTAGATTGTAAGGATTCCCTTAGCAAATAATTTTTTTAGCTATAATTCCACGATTATTTTAAAAAATACGGAGATTTCAATGCTAAAAAAACTCGCCACTTTTTACCAAAAATTGCAGTCGCTTTATGTGATTGACGCGGTGTTTATCATCGCGGTGATTGCGGGGGTTTTTGCCCTGCGCTATGCTTATCCCTACGGCACAGATTTAATGCAGCAGTATTTTTTCAACGGAGAGCGGATTTTAACAACAAATGACGGCTATCACTACGCAAACACCACACGCGATTTATTGCAAGGCTATGAGGGCAAAGATGCGTTTTATGAATCCGCCGAGTTTGGGCTACCTGCGAAGTTTAGCGCGTTAATTTATCGCGCTATTAGCTTATTTGGTGAGATTTCGCTAGATTCGTTCTTTTATTATTTGCCTATTGTGCTTTGTCCTTTGCTTGTCATTCCCGTATTTTTGATTGCAAAAAATCTTAGTGGCAATAGCTTTGTCGCGCTTTTTGCTGCGGCTCTTGCGCCTATCACACAAGCGTATTCCGTGCGGACAATGGCTGGATATTACGATACGGATATGCTGATTTTGACTTTGCCATTATTTGCGGCGTATTTTTTAATGCGCGTTTTGGAATATAATAAAACGCGCGATGTGCTTTTGTGTGCGCTATTTTGCATTTTGGCTTTTGAGTGGCATAGGGCAAGTGCGATTTATTTGCTGGGATTTTGCGTGTTTTTGGGCATTATCTACGCATTTATTTTTTGGCGCAAAAATCCCAAAATCTATGAATCTTTAGCCATTATCATCATCGCACTCTCACAGATTCCACTACTTTTAAAGCTAGTGCTAATTGCCGTAATCTTGCATTTTGCGTGTGAAAAAGTCTATATTTTCCGCGCATTCACAGAGCAAATCAAAGCAAAATTCAAATACCAAAGCCTCATCATTTTTCTAATTGCCCTTGCGGTGGGATTAGTAGCAAATGTGGAGACGGGATTTTCGCGCTTTTTATTTTATGTAACAGGCGATTCATTTGCAGGGACAATAGCCCAAGTGCGCGGGACGGCGGATACGATTCAAGAGCTTCAAACGCTTAGCATTCAAAAAGGCGTAGAGCGAATCATCGGCGAGTATTATTTATTTGCGCTTGGAATCATAGGTATAATTTTGCTATTTATCAAAAAGCCACAGAGTTTAATGCTACTGCCATTTTTATTGCTTGGATTGGCGTCTTTTAAGCTAGGGATTCGCTTTTCAATGTTTGCTGCGCCTGTGCTAAGCGTGGGGATTTTTTATTTGATACATTTTATTTTGCAATATACAAAGCGCATATTTGATGATAAAATCGTAATTGATGGCGTGAAAGTGGCGGTATTTGCGGTAATGGCATATACTTCGATTATGCCACATATTTATTTTGGGCAAAATATTGGTTATCAACCATCACTTTTTAACCAAGAATTAAGCGCATTAAACGCGATAAAAGAGGATTCTAAAAGCAGGGATAATGTAACCATTGCGTGGTGGGATTATGGCTTTTTGGCTTCCTACTACACGCACACGCGCTCTATCATCTCAGGACTTGATGTCGATGGGATTATGCACTTTTTTTCTGCGCGAATCTTTACAGGCACAAATCAAAAGGCATCTTATAATCTTATCAAAATGGCTACGAGTTTGTATTATGATAGCAATCTAAGCGGGAATCTAATGCAAAGATTCATCAAAAAATATAATATCAGTGGGAATCCAAATGATTTCTTTGATAATTTAGCAAATGTGAGCGATGAATCGCTTAAAAACGCCGATGAATCCATAAAAAACCGCGAAATTTACCTATATATTCCCTATGATTTATTTAAATTAGCGCCCACGATAGAGCAATTTAGCGACATTGATTTACGAAATGGTGAGGCGACTTACACGCAATCAAAGCTCATTCGCTATGGCAATATAAAAAATGACGAGGAAGGCAAAGGTTTAATATTAGATGATATAATGCGCTTTGATGAAGAAAGTGGGATTTTTAGCGAGATTGAGAGTGGAAAAACTATCCAACTTCAGGCGTATTATGTGGTAGAGAGGAAAAATAATCGCATAAGAAAGCGCACGATTAAAAAATACAGCGATGATAAATCTCATCTAATCATTGTATATTCGCAAGAATTAGAGCAGTTTTTCTTACTTGATGAGCGGACAAATAATTCGCTTTTAGTGCAGTATTTCTTATATGAAAACTACGATAGGAATCTCTTTAAATTGATTTACAAAGGCAAAGAATCTAAAGCGTGGAAAATAATAAAGTGAAATATTGCGCATATTTTAAATTAAACAAAACCCGCCAAAATAGCGATTTAAGATATTATTTAGCATTATTTTATGCTAAATTCGCTAGAATTCGTGCTTTTAGATTTAGATTGAGGGATAAGGAGTTTTAGGCAATGAAGCATTTTTTAGCACTCAAAGATTGTAGCAGAGAGGACATTGTAGCCATTCTGCAAAAGTGCATTGAGATAAAAAATGACTTTTTAAACGGCGTGCGAATCCACCCATATTTCAAAGACAAAGTCCTAGCGATGATTTTTGAGAAAAACTCCACGCGCACACGCATTAGCTTTGAAGTGGGCGCATATCAGTTAGGCGGAAGTGCGCTTTTTCTATCAAATAAAGACATTCAATTAAGTCGTGGCGAGGGCGTAAAAGACAGCGCGAGAGTGATTAGCTCAATGGTGGATATGGTGATGATTCGCACTTACGAGCAATCCAAAATCGAGGAATTTGCCAAATACTCTAGCGTCCCAGTGATTAACGGCTTAAGCGATGAATTTCACCCCACGCAACTAATCGCGGACTACCTTACGATGATTGAAAATGGCATTAGCTTGGGGCTAACTGCGCCTTATGCGCCACTAGATTTAGGCGATTCGCCCCGCACTGCACCACGCAAACCCATTGTATGCTATATCGGCGATGGCAATAATATGGCGCATTCGTGGCTTTTTATGGCAGCAAAGTTAGGATTCGAGCTACGAATCGCCACGCCAAAGGCTTACGCACCCAAAGCGGAGTTTGTGGAAATGGCTTTGTCTTTGGCGCAAGATTCGGCAAGTGGCGCAAAGATTATCATCACAGATGACCCAAAAGCCGCCGCAGAAGGCGCAAATGTCATTACAACGGATACTTGGATTTCTATGGGACAAGAGAGTGAGAAAGAAAAGCGCGTTAAGGATTTTCAAGGATTTTGCGTGGATAGCGAGTTTATGAAGCTAGGCGATAATGCAATCTTTTTGCATTGTTTGCCCGCATATCGTGGCTATGAAGTGAGCGATGAAGTCATTGAATCTGCGCAAAGCAAGGTTTTTGAGGAAGCGCAAAATCGCTTACACGCACAAAAAGGCATAATGTCCTTTTTGGTGGAACAATAACGGAGGATAAAATGCAAGATTTAGGAATGGATTCACAATTAGAGACAATCGCTAGAAACGCCCTTATAGCCAAGTCGAATCACATAAAATTCAACAATGAAAATTATGTGATTATAAAAGAAAATGACTATAATGAAATGATAAAAAATTACAAAGATATGGATAATGAAATCACGCAAAATCTCATCGAAAAAGAGATTGCAAAGGAAATGCCAAAGGACTTTGATGATGTTTTTATCGTGGCAAAATCAATGCTAAATGAGCATCCAAACGAAGCTGAGATTCGCCGCACGGTGCGCGAAATCAAAACGCGCTATCCAAATCTTTTTATCGATGTGAATGAGTATTTCAAAAGTGTAATGGAAATTGATGATTGACTTTGAAAAATTCGCCAAATTTAGCAAACCCGGACCACGCTACACGAGCTATCCCACTGCGCTAGAATTTAGCGAGGATTTTGATAGCGAGGCATATAAGGCTGGATTAGCGCGATTTTCGCACTTGCCACTATCGCTTTATACGCACTTGCCATTTTGCAAAAGTGCGTGTTATTTTTGCGGCTGCAATGTGATTTACACGACAAAAGAGGACAAAAAGCAAGAATATATAAGATATTTGCAAAAAGAGTTAGATTTGATTTCTCAATATATCGATACGAATCGCCCTGTATTGCAGTTTCATTTCGGTGGTGGGACGCCGACATTTTATGACGCAAAAAGCCTAGAAATTATCATCAAAAATATAAGAAGCGTTTTTGTGAATTTTGATGATAGCGCAGAGATTAGTTGCGAAATCGACCCGCGCTTTTTTGATGAATCCCAAATGAAAGTGCTAAAAGATTACGGCTTTAACCGCCTTAGCTTTGGAATCCAAGACTTTGATAGCGCGGTGCAGGGCAAGATTCACCGCACTCAACCTTTTAGCATTGTCGAATCTGCTGTCAATTTGGCGCATAAATACGGCGTTAATAACATAAACTTTGATTTGATTTATGGGCTTCCAGCGCAGAGTTTGGATTCGTTTAAAGAAACTTTGCGCCAAGTGGTTAGCCTAAAGCCCACGCGCTTAGCGATTTTTAACTACGCCCATGTGCCGTGGATAAAAAAGACTATGCGAAAAATCGATGAAAATTCTCTCCCCACCCCGCAGGAAAAATTAGCGATTTTAAATCACACAATCGAATTTTTGGCGCAAAACGGCTATAAAATGATAGGAATGGACCATTTTGCGCTTGAATCGGACGAACTATATATCGCCTCGCAAAATGGCAACTTAAAGCGCAATTTTCAAGGCTACACCGCCAAAAAACACACGCAAATTGTGGGGCTTGGCGTAACTAGCATTGGCGAGGGACACGATTATTACGCGCAGAATTTTAAGGATTACGAGCGATATAAAAATGCGCTTGATTCGGGCAAACTCCCTATCGAGAGAGGAATCGCGCTGTCCCAAGATGACATAATCCGCAAAAATGTCATTATGCGCCTAATGAATAATCTGCGCCTTGATATTAGGCGAATCGAGCAAAAATTTAGCATAAATTTTGCGGAATATTTTAGCGAGAGCCTAGCAAAAATGCGCGAATATATCGATTTGGGGCTTGTTAGCATAAGTGGCGATTCGATAAATATTAGCGCGGAGGGCAAAATGCTTGTGAGAAATATTGTGATGAATTTTGATAAATATATGGTGCAAAAGTCCGCGAGTGGCACTGATAAGCGATTTTCAAAGACGGTGTAATATGAATATAACTAATCTCTCAAAATCCTGCGTCAAATGCGCAAAATGCGTCCCTTCCTGCACGATTTACCAAATCCACCGCGATGAAAGCACCTCGCCACGCGGATTCGTGGATTTACTCGCACTTTGCGCAAAAGGCGACTTAAAGCTAGACAAAAACCTAAAAAATATCTTTGAAACCTGCTTCCTATGCACCACCTGCACCACGCAATGCCCCGCCAAAATCGACACCGCCACGATGATAATCAAATCCCGCATTGCAATCGCCCGTAAGTTTGGCATTTCGTGGTATAAAAAAGCATATTTTTTTCTACTGCGCCACCGCAAAATAATGGACTTTGTATTTTCGCTAACGCATTTTGTCGCGCCCTGCGCGTTTAAAGGCGAAAATGACAAGTTGCGCTCCCGCTTTGCGCTATCAAAATTTGGCAAACGAACCATTTTTCCTTTTGCTAAAAAGTCATTTTTAAATAAATATAAAAATTATAAATTTCGCCCCGATTCCACGCACGAATCGCCCGAATCTAAAAGCGCGAATCCAAAAGATTCGCCCAAAAAAGTCGCCATTTTTATTGGCTGTCTAAGCAACTATAATTACACAGAGGTGGGCGATTCGCTAATTGCTATTTTAGAGCGACTAAATATTGAAGCGGTTATTCCAAAGCAAGAGTGTTGCGCTGCACCTGCCTATTTCACGGGCGATATTAAAAGCGTGGTGCATTTGATAAAGAAAAATATTGCGCTATTTGAGGGCTTTTGGGCTGAGATTGACGCGATGATTATCCCTGAGGCGACTTGTGCGGCGATGATTATGGTGGATTGGAAACACGCGCTTGAGCTAAGCGATTGTGCGGATAAAAGCGCGTGGATTGCGCGTTTGGAGCGATTATTGCCAAAGATTTATATGGCGAGTGATTATTTGTATCGCCATACGAATCTACGCGATTTGCTTAAAGATTTGCCTAAAATGCTTGATTCTATCACTTACCACGACCCTTGCCACGCCAAAAAGGTGCTGGGCGTTTATAAAGAGCCACGCGACTTGCTTAGCGCAAACTATGAGATTATGGAGATGAAAGAGTGCGATAGGTGCTGTGGCTTTGGTGGCGTAACGATGCAGAGTCAAAAGTATAGATTCGCGCTTGGTGCGGGGGCGCAAAAGGCGCAAAATATTGCCGAATCTGGCGCAAATATCGTTAGTGCGGAATGTAGCGCGTGTCGAATGCAACTAAATAACGCAATGGACGCACAAGGCGTTCATACACGCTTCAAACACCCACTCGAGCTGATTGCTGAGGCGTTAGGATAAATTTACTATGAATCTCATTGATGATTTTGTGGAAATCAAAGAATGTGTGTATAAAGATGAATGCTACTCCGTGCGGGATAATGGAGCGGTTTTGCGACACACACCAACAGGCAAAAAGGCGCGAAAGTTGGATAATTGTTGGACTTTTGGCAAAGTGAATTTACAAAATGGCTATTTATATATAGGCAGTGCTAGGATTCATAGGATTGTCGCATTTGCCTTTCACGGAGAGCCACCCACAAAGGAGCATATAATAGACCATATAGACACTAATCGCCAAAATAATCACCCCCCAAATCTACGATATTTAACAAGGCTTGAAAATGCTTTGCTAAATCCTATCACGCGAAGCAAAATCGAATATTATTGTGGGAGCATAAGGGCGTTTTTGCAAAATCCACAGGTATTAAGGAATAGGGTTTTAGAAAATGAGGATAAAAACATAGAGTGGATGCGAGGAGTAAGCAATGAGGAAGCGCAAAATTGTCTAAAAAATTTGCAACATTTATCATCGCAGAGAAATAGACCACATTCCACAGCGACAACTAAAATGGGCGAGTGGATTTACAAACCTACTTATCCACAAACAATCAATAGCTATGACATAAAAGCCCTATCGCCAAGCGTAGCAGTGCAAAGGCATTGGACAACGCCTACGGAATTTATACTATGCCCAAAGCAAATTAGTGACACACCTTTAGATGACTACTATAAAAATCTAAAAAGAAATGCCACTTTAACAAAAAATAATTTTAATTCATCGCGTGTTATAAAATTTGAGATGAGTGAAAGCAAAGAAGCAATTTTTGTCATCTGCCAAGTAAAAACACAAGCAAAAACGAAGGACAAAAAATCTTACGCGGTTTTAAAAATCATTTGTGAAAATAACTTTTTTGTGCATATAAATTGTGGCTATATCACAGAGGCACAAAAAGCAACATACAAAGAGCTGATACCTAAACTAGAAGAGAAGCAAAGGCAGAAGCAAGAATATTTAAAAAATCGTCAAGGGCAAGAGAGGACAATACAGCAAGAAATTATAGCAAATGAAGTGAATTTTAATATAGTAGATTATGACACACAAGCCTTATCACCAGATATTGCCAAGCAACGCGCTTGGGTAACGCCCATAGAATTTTGTTATGTCCTAAAGAAGCTAGCGACACACCTTTAGAGGACTATTTTAACAATCTCCAAAAAGGAGCTATATTTTCTAAAAATAATTACGGCGTATCTGCCATATTAGATTTTGCCTTGTCAAAAAATAAACAATCTATATTTGTCGTATGTCATCTTGGAAAAGATGCCATTAAGCCATACGCATTGACAGAAATAAAATATGAAAATGGATTTTTTATCCATATAAATCGTGGGAGCTTTTTTGAGGAAAAAGGTGCGTATAAGTATTGGACTTTGGCACAAGGCTTAAAATGGAGTGGCGGAGATACTTTTGATGATTATTGCTAATAACATATTACCTTTCCATTCGCCTTGATAATTCATCATACACAGCATTATTTTCGCGCTTACCTACTACAAGCACTAATATAACCAATCGCTTATCGATGACTTCATAAGCTAATCGATACCCAAGCGATTTTAGTTTGATTTTATAGACATTATCAAAATCACGCAATTTATCTTTTGGCACTTTTGGATTTTCTAGTCTTTGTGCTAATTTCTTTTTAAACTGCTCTTTTGTGTTTGAATCTAACTTTTGCCACTCTTTTAATGTCTTTGGCATAAACTCCAACTCATAGCTCATCAAGCGTTACTTTTATGGGCTTTTGCTTAGACTTTTTTGCTAATGCCACTTCTTTGCTAAGCTCGTATTCATCAATAATATCAAGCATTTGATGATATAGCGCAGTGGGGACTAAATAGGCGGTGGGGACATTGTGATTTAGTATGCTTACGGCTTGATTGTTTGCCTTGTCAATAATGTCTGTGGGCGATTTTTTAAGCTCACTTATACTTGCGCTAAGTGTGGCACGAACGACTTGCATTTGCTATCCTTTGTATTAAATTTAGTCTCAAATAAAAACAAAAAATAATACTAAAAAAAGTTTTATTTGTCAAAAATCTAATGCGAATCTAACACAATCCATATCAATTCTTGCCAAATCCGCGATGATAATCTTAGAGCGGTATTTACCGAAATCTTATCCACACGGATAAAAATAAGCCAATCGCTAGTAGTATCATTAAGATTAGCATTATAGTTTGCATTGGATTCGCCCTTATCGTGGCTTATTCACCGCAAAGGCGATTAGAAACGCCAAGTTTGCGATGTAAAACCACGCGAATCCGCCCACGCCAAAGCGTTGCATTAGGATTCCTAGCAATAGTGGCGCAATTAGTGAGCCTATCGAGTATGTAAATAGCATCGCACGGCTGATTTCCACGCTTTTGCTTTTGTCCTTTAGCATATCATTTGCCCTCGCCATTGATAGCGCGTATATGCAAAAAAGCCCAGCACCTAGCACCACAGCGAAAATATACGCCACAACAATGCCCTTGTTAGCCAAAAAGCCCACACTTCCCACAAGCGCGACAAATGCCACTAGCATTATGGCGATTTTCCGCCCGAATCTATCGGATATTATGCCAATCAAACTCTGCCCGATGAATCCACCAAACATCGCGCTAAACATAAAATACGACACTTCACTCACGCTAAAGCCCCGTAAAAGCGCAAAAACAGACGCCATAGAGAAAAATCCATTCATTAGCATTCCACCTACAAAGCTCCCCACAAGCGCAAGTGGCGCGATATTAAAGACTTTTGGCAGTGAAATCGGCACTCGCTCTGGCAGTGGTGGCTCGTTGATTCGTAATAAATTTAAGGGCAGAGATGAAAACATTATAAGACAAGCAGCGCACATAAACAGCGTGTGCGGGGTAAAATCAAGCCCCATTAGCAAAATCCCGGCGCCAAATGATAGATAAAACACCACTTCATAAAAGCTAAGCACTCTCGAGCGGACGGCGTTTCTAGCCTTTTCATTAAGCCACGATTCAATAACCATCAAAAGCCCATAATACGCAAAGCCCAAGCAAAGGCGCAAAATCGCCCACAGACAAAGATTTTCGCTCATACTATGCAAAATAATGCAAATGCTAAAAATCGCCACAAAAATCCCAAACGCGCGGATATGCCCGACACGCGAGATGATTTTATGTGATGAAATCGTGCTTAACGCCGCGCCAAGAAAGAAAAAGGCATTCACAACGCCAATCATCACTTCACTTGCACCGCGTTGCTTTAAAATCACGCCCACCGAGCTAACCACAAGCGCATTGCCCATAAACATAAACGCCATAGCCACAAATAGCGCAGTTAGCGACTTTATCGTCCGCTTTGAGCTTATCATTTTTGCCTCGTTTGCAAAAAATCTATAAAAATTTACAATACCCTAAACTCATTTGGATTATCCAGCGCATAGCGGAATTTCTCCATATCCACGCGCTTATCCCAAATGCTTACCATTACACACGCTACGACATTTCCGCAGAGATTCCCCACGCTTCGCATTTCGCTTAGGAATTTATCGATTCCTAAAATCGCAGCCACCGTTACGGCAGGAATGAGATGCGTCCCATCGCCCGTAGTTAGCGCGGATAGCGTCCCTGCTAGGACGATAAATCCACTGCCCGTTACGCCCACCGCGCCTTTGGAGCTTATCATCAAAATCACAATTAGCGTGATTGTTTGCTCGATTGTGATAGGAATGTCAAATGCCTGTGATAGGAAAATCACAGCGAGGCTTAGATAGATATTTGTGGCGTCCAAATTAAAGCTATAACCCACAGGCACGATTAGCCCGACACTTGCTTTTTGAATCCCTGCCCGTTCCAGCTTTCGCATTAGCGGGGCGAGGGCGGTTTCGCTAGAGCTTGTGGCAAAGACGACTAGCACTTCCCTATACACGAATCGCATTAGTTTAAAGATATTGATTTTGCCAAGTAGGCAGATTAGCCCAAGCACGATGAAAATAAACGCCAAAACGGCAGCTGCCATAGTCAGCAATAACTGCGCCATTCCGCTAATAGAGGCGAATCCAAACTTTGCGATTAAAAACGCCATAGCCCCAAATGTCGCTAGTGGCGAATACCATATTAAAATCGTAAGCACTTTGAAAAACGCCTCTTGTATGGATTCGAGGTATTTTAGTGCTTTGTCTTTAAAGGCTGGGCGCGTAAAGCTAAGAATCACCGCCACACACAACGCCATAACCAAAACCTGCAAGATTCGCCCCTCCACAAATGGCGTGATAGGGTCGTGTGGAATGGCGGATTTTAGGATATGGATAATCTCACCACTTGCGCTGTGTGGCATTGATTCGCCTTGTGCGATATATCCAGCCACATCGCCTGAATCTAGCGATTCGACTTTTAAGTGCATTCCGTGCCCCGGCTTAATGATTTCGCCAAAAAGCACACCGATGACAAGGGCAAATGTGCTTACCACTTCAAAATAAATAAGCGTTTTTAGCCCCAAACTGCCAAGCGTCTTTAAGTCCTCCAAGCGGACGATTCCTGTGATGATGGTTAGGAAAATGATAGGTCCCATTAGTAGCTTTAGCCCTTTGATGAATGGGTCGATTGTGTATGCCTTACTTGCTACGCTAAAGTCGTGGAAAAATGCCACGATAGCGTTATTTTCTGCGCCTTGCGTGGAGTCATAAAAGCTCCCCGCGCTCCCAAATATAATGCCTAAAAATAGCCCCACAAACACCCAAAACACGAGGCTTTGTGTGATTTGCTTATCGACTTGCTTTTTTTTATAGCCTTTTAATTCTCTATTCTCTCCCATTACGCGCACCTTTAAATAATGTATTGATAATCCAAAAAACGAATTATAGGATTTTTTGGTAGATTTTGCGAGAAAATTTTAGATGATTCACACTAAATTATATGCTAAAAGTATGAATCTTACGATAATTACGGATTTTATTTATATATAAATTCACAGATTCGCGCAAAATCTGTGAATCATAGGCATTGATTGGCGACTAAAATTTATACCCCACCATTCCATAAAATTTTTCGTAATTCGTCTTATATTTGGGGAACATTCCTTCCTCAGCGTTTTTCTCCTCGCTTTGCATTGAGCCACGAATATAGCGCACACCGATAGTGAAATTCGAGCTAAAGTCATAGCCGATTCCGCCACCATAAATGTAGCCGTGCGTGATAGTGTTTGTTTTGGATTTTTTGATTGCATTTATTTGCGCACCCGCTGGAGCTGCTTTCATTGCTTGGCTAAACCAGCTTAGGTTATATCCAGCCATTGCTTGAATGTAAAATCCGCTGATATTTAGCCCAAAGACAAATGGCAACTGAAGCCCTGTGCCAAAGCCTTTGCCTTTTTCCATTTCAACGCTATTGCTTTGATTGCTTCCTTTGTCATCAAAAAATATTGGCACTGAGAGTTCCGCGCCTGTGTAAGGGCGCACCGTGCCTTTTTTGGTAATTGCCACCACTGAAGTGCCTATTTCCACCGCGTGATAACTCGCCTTATCTAACCTAGTCCAAGAGTAGCCGATAGTCGTTTTTGTCTCACTTGCCGCAAAGCAAAAGCTCACAAAGCCCAAAATTGCGCCAAAAACTAATAAAATCCTTTTCATAATTCCGTCCTTAGAATTAAGATTCATATTAAATCGCCAAAAATGCTATAATTTCAAATTTTAAAGCACACTATCAAAAAGGACAAAAATGGGACGAGCATTTGAGTATAGACGCGCTAGTAAGGAAAAGCGGTGGGATAAAATGTCAAAACTTTTTCCCAAACTCGCCAAAGCAATCACCGTTGCAGCAAAAAGCGGGGCTGACCCCGAGCTAAATGCGAAACTTCGCGCCGCGATTTTAAACGCCAAAGCGCAAAATCTCCCCAAAGACAATATCGAGGCGGCAATCAAACGCGCCTCTGGCAAGGACACAGAGCTAAGCGAGGTAGCGTATGAGGCAAAGGCGCAATTTGGCGTGATGATGATAATTGATTGCGCAAGTGATAATACCACGCGCACCATTGCGAATCTAAAAAGCTATTGCAATAAATTTAACGCGCAAATCGTGCCAAATGGTTCGCTGGATTTTATGTTTAACAAAAAGGCGGTTTTTGAGGTGAAAATCAAAGGTGATATTGATGAAATCGAGTTTGCGCTAATTGATTTTGGCTTGGAGAGCGTAGAGGTGGAGGGCGAAAATGCGCTTTTATATGCGGACTTTAAGGAATTTGGCAATCTTAGCAATGGCATAAAATCGCTTGATTTAGAGATTTTGCACTCAAGCATTCGCCAAATCCCCACTTCGCCTATCGAGCTAGATGAATCCCAAATCCAAGAAATCGAAAAATTGCTTGATAAAATCGAGGACGATGATGATGTGCAAAGTGTTTGGACGAATCTGGCGTGAATCGCTATTGATTTGCGAATCTAATATAATTTTTGTGGATTATAGCGTGAAATTGCCTTTATTTATGGTAGATTCGTAGCAATTATGCATAAATCCAAATAATAGATTCACATAAAATTCACATAAATCTTTTATAATTACTCTGCGATATATTTCGTGCGTGGCGTGGTGGATTCGTGGATTTTATTTAAACACAATTTAAATAAATTTAAATATTTTTCATAGCCACCGATTTGGTTGCAGAGATTTTCTCTATATTTTTTTTATGAAAGGAATTACACAATGAAAAAGATTCTTATCTCAGCAGTAGCCTGCGCTGCAATAGCTCAAGCAGGTATGTTTGTAGGTTTCGATGGCGGTTATGCGATGAATACAGCTGCAGGAGACAATAGCGTAGATTATAGAATCTATAAAAGTGATAAAAATAGATTCGATTTTGACGCTTGGAATGTAGCTTTGAATTTTGGTGCTGAAGGATTCGTAAATGGATATTTCGGTGCGAGAGCATTCATTGAGGCGTTGTATTCTGGCGGTATTGGTAGCAATCTAAGCCACTTTGACTTGACGGGAAATGCGGATATTATCGTTAATTTCGTTAGCAATGGCGGAATCGGCGTATTTGGTGGTTTGGGTGTAGGTTACTCATATTGGTGGGGAACAGGCTTTAAGCAAGGCAACGCACCACTATATGCAAGGACTGGTTTCACATTTGGCATTGGTAAAAATAGCCGAATTGACGCTACTTTAAAATTGCCAATCATCGGCTGGTATGCACACGGAGATAATGGTGCTATCGTTGGCAAAAGCGTAAATCAACCATTCTCAGTGCAATTAGGCTATAAATATATATTCTAATTGTTTGAGAATTGTTAGTCTAGTGAATCTTCGGGGCTCTGCCCCGAATCTACTCATAAATCCACATTTTGCTTTTAAATACAATCCAAATCACGCGCAATTTGATGTTATAAAAATAGATTGCTTTATTCGTTGCACTCACTCGCAATTACGAATGGTGGGTTTTGCAATGCCTATTTATAATCATTGCGAGGCGTTGCAAATACCAAAGCAATCCAAAAAATAATCACGAGGTTTAAAAAAGCACAAATTTTTGCGTAAAATACATAGATTTGCGCAAAATTACGCAAATCTAGCAAGATTCATAAAATTTATTAAGCCAACAATCTTAACTCTCGCCCATCATTCGCTTGACTAGCTTTTTTGCCTTTGTGTCCTCTTGTGCCTTAATGGCGTTATTGTAAAGCAAATTGATATATTTTTCATATTCATCTTGCGAATTGATTGCGTTTTCGCCCTCTTTGGGTGCAAGTTTAGTATATTCGCCGTCCGCACCTAGCTCGTGGGCTTGGACATTATCGGCGATTTGTGCTTTTAAAATCTCTAGCAATTTTTCAGCGATATTTTTGTGCGTGATAGGCGTCATAATCTCCACGCGTTTTTCCAAATTGCGTGGCATTAAGTCCGCACTAGCAAAGTAAATCTGCGGTTGCGCGTGTTTGAAATAATAGATTCGCGCGTGCTCCAAATACTTGCCGATGATTGAAATCACGCGGATATTCTCGCTCACACCGCTTAGGCGTGGGATTAGACAGCAGATTCCCCGCACTATCATATCGATTTTTACACCCGCTTTACTTGCCTCATATAGCGCGTGAATCACATCGGTATCCACTACGGCGTTTGCTTTTAGGATAATGTAGCCGTCTTTGCCCTTTTTGCTTTCCTCTTTGATTAGCTCTAAAATCTTGGGCTTAATCTGCGTAGGCGCAACAAATAGCGAATCTAACTTCGCTTGATGCGAATATCCCGTAGATAGCGTGTGGAAAAGTTTGATTGCGTCATTTGTGATGCCACTATCGGCGGTAAAAAAGCTAATGTCCGTGTAGATTTTCGCGGTGGCTGGGTTGTAATTGCCCGTTGAGAGATGGACATATTTTTTAAATTCGCCACCGATTTTTTTCACCACTAGCGCGATTTTGGCGTGAACTTTTAGCCCCGGGATTCCATAGATGACATGCGCACCTGCGGTTTCTAGTGCCTTTGCCCAATATAGATTATTTTCCTCATCAAACCTAGCCTTTAGCTCGACAAGAACGCTAACTTGTTTATTATTTTCAGCAGCTTGTGCCAAAGCCTTTACGATAGGCGAATTTTTCCCCACGCGATAGAGCGTCATACGAATGCTATACACATCTGGGTCGTTTGCCGCGCTTTGTATGAAATTCACCACTGGGTCGAAACTCTCATAAGGGTGATACATCGCAATGTCGCCTGAATCAATGCTTTTGAAAATATCTATCGTGTTATTTAGCGGTGGCAAAGTCTTTGCGTTGAAATTCGGCAACCTTAAATGCGCGAATTGATTCGCCCCTACAATCTGCCACAATGCACTTAAATTTAGCGGAATCTTGTAGCTATACACATCATCTTTATCGATTTTTATGTGTCCCATTATAAATTCAAGCAAACTATCATCTTTTGTCTCGCCGATTTCAAGGCGGACGATTTCGCCTTTACGGCGCGATTTTAGCCCCTCTGTCATAATCTCTAAAAAGTCATCGGCTTCCTCTTCCTCGATTTCCATATCCGCGTTGCGCGTGATTCTAAAAGAAGTGTAGCTCAAAACCTCGCAACCTTCAAAAATCTCTCCGATAAATTCGCCCACAACCATTTCAATCGGCACATAGATTCCTTCCGTAACCTCGATAAATCGTGGCAACATTCGTGAGATTCGCACCATTCCAAATTTGATTTTGTTTTTGTTTGTCGTGTCTTTTAGTTTGATTGCCATTCCAAAGGATAGATTGTTGAAATGTGGGAATGGGTGGGTCGAATCCACGATAATAGGCACGATAATGGGATAGAGATTGTTAAAAAAGAAATCTTTTAGGTGCTTTTTTTGATTCGCATTTAGTGCGGAAAATGGCTTGATAAAGAGCTGCTCTGCCTCCGCTTCTTTGCGAATCTCCTCAAACAACGCCTCTAATTTTTCCTTTTCTTTATGAATATAGCCACGAATCGCAATGAGCTGTTCGCGCGGTGTGAGTTTATCTGCACCGCAATCCGTAATCCCCGCCAAATAAAGTCGCTTTAGTCCCGCCACGCGCACCATATAAAATTCATCTAAATTCGTGCCATAAATGGCGATGAATTTTAGTCGCTCAAAAAGTGGGATTTTTTTGTTTGTCGCTTCGTTTAGCACTCGGGTGTTAAATCGCAACCACGATAATTCGCGGTTAAAAAATAGCTTTTCGTTTTTTCGCATTTTGCGCCTCCAAATTTAAGATATGCGCTTATTATAGCATTTTTGCGTTTAGATTCGATTAGATTCGCTCTTTTTTCGCACTTTTTCGCCCTCTATCATTCGACAAAGCATATCAATAAAGCTCACAATCTCGCGTCTTGGGGATTTGTCCTTTAGTCTTTTGTTGAAAATATAATAAAAAATCATCGTATCATTCACATAATCTAGCAAAATCGTTATGTCCTTTGTGATTTTGATATTAAAGTAGCGAATCTGCTGTAAGATAAGGCTTTTGCGCGATTTGCTGATTTTATCGTGGATAGTTGAAAAAAACTTGGATTTACCTATATTATGCAACAAATAAAGATGAAACGCCTCTATTTCATTTAGCTCACTTGCCAAATTTTCATTTGTAAAAATCTCAAACATAAAATGCAGTCGCTCTTTTAGCGTGGGGAATTTGGCGATTTTTTTGGCGATTTCCTTTTCTTTTTGCTCAATGTCGGGGATTATGATTTCATAAAATAGCTCACCTTTATCTTTAAAATAGTAATAAAAAACGCCCTTTGAGACGCCGATAGCCTTTAGCAAATCCGATAAACTTACAATCTTTTTAAATCGCACAACCTTTAGATATTCCCTTGAGCGCGTGATTATAAGCTCTTTTGTAACCCTTGCCATTTTTTAAAACCCCTTTTTAGATTCGCCTAAGATTCGCCCCAAAAATTTAGTCGCTAATTCTAGCAGGTTTTAAATAAAACTCGCTCAAATTTCGCTAGAATCTGCATTTTATTTTAAGTAACAAAAGGTATTTTATGGAGAAAAATTACAAAGACACGCTAAATCTCGCCCAAAGCACATTTGAAATGCGTGGGAATCTGCCTACAAACGAGCCAAAAATCTATGAAAAATGGCGGAATGATAATATTTTCGCAACTATGGGTGCGAATCGCACCAATGCGACTAAATCTTTCACGCTCCACGATGGTCCGCCTTATGCAAACGGGCATTTACACATAGGACACGCGCTAAATAAGATTTTAAAAGATATTGTGGTGAAATATCATTATTTTCAAGGGGAGCGCGTTTTTTACACGCCGGGCTGGGATTGCCACGGATTGCCCATCGAGCAACAAGTCGAAATCGCGCTTGGCAAGGACAAAAAAGACAACTTGCCTAAAAAAGAGATTCGCGCCCTTTGCCGCGAACACGCCAAAAAATTTGTGGCGATTCAAAGCGATGAATTTCAAAATTTTGGCGTGTTAGGGGACTTTGGCAATCCTTACAAAACAATGGATTTTGCCTTTGAGAGCGATATTTACAAATGCCTTTGTCAAATCGCTAGGGCTGGGCTTTTGAGCGAACGAAGTAAGCCTATTTATTGGAGCTGGGCGTGTAAGACGGCGTTAGCAGACGCAGAAGTCGAGTATAAGGACAAGGAATCGGATTCGATTTTTGTGGCATTTGAGATGAGTGATGAGGCGAAAACGAAGCTAGACGCGCCGAATGCAAAGGCAGTGATTTGGACGACTACGCCTTGGACGCTACCTGCCAATCAAGCAATCGCGCTAAATCCTAACGAAAAATATGTCATTACTAGCGAGGGCTACATTTTCGCGCAAAAATTAGTGGAAAATATGGTGCGCGAGGGCATTACAAAGGGTGAGATTAAAAAAGAATTTGACGCGCAGTTTTTGGCGAATCAAAGCGCAATAAATCCGCTAAATGGGCGCGAATCTAAGATTATCTTTGGAGAGCATGTGCAAATGGACGGCGGAAGTGGGCTAGTGCATTCTGCGCCCGGGCACGGCGAAGATGACTATTTCGTATGTCGCAAATTTGGCATTGAGGAAGTGCTAATGCCTGGTGATGATGGCGGTTGCTTTAGCGATGACTTGGCAAAATTTGGACTACTAAAGCCCGAAGTCGTGGGCGAATTTGTAGGGCAGCACATTTTTAAAGCGCAACCCAAATTGCTAGAATTGCTCGGCGAAAATTTGCTAAAACACACAAAAATCACGCACTCATATCCGCATTGTTGGCGTTCGCACAAGCCTGTGATTTACCGCGCGACAAAGCAGTGGTTTATCCTAATGGATAAGCCATTTTTTGAAGGCAAGACATTGCGAGAAATTGCATTAGAGGAAATCGAAAAAATCGCCTTTTACCCCAAAAGTGGCTACAATCGCCTAAAGTCAATGATAGAAAATCGCCCTGATTGGTGCATATCGCGCCAAAGGGATTGGGGTGTGCCACTAGCATTTTTTAGGGATAAAAAAAGTGGCGAAATCGTGCTAGATTCGCGAATCTTAACCTTTGTGGCGGAATCTTTTGAGAGGGAAGGTTGCGATATTTGGTGGAGCAAAAAAGTCGTGGATTTACTGCCACCACTTTTGCGCGATAGGGCAGATGAGTTGGAAAAATGCGACAATATTTTAGATGTGTGGTTTGATAGCGGAAGCACTTGGAGCGCG
>JBNMHH010000006.1:0-23474 GCA_050872665.1 Helicobacteraceae bacterium | reverse complement strand
CTTCAATGAAATCACCGCGCGTGAGTTAGGCGAAGCTGGGGCAAATATCATCATTTATGCAAATCACTTGCTAAGGGCTAGTTTCATAGCGATGAAGCAAGTGGCACAAGGGATTTTAGAGCACGATAGAAGTGCGGAAATAGAGGGGCAATGTATGAGCGTAAAAGAGATACTCTCCCTAATCCCGGGCACGATTTAATTTTGTCATTGCGAGGCGCACGAAGCGAAGCAAGTGCAACGAAGCAATCCATAAAAATCAAATAGATTGCCACGAAGCGCTATTGTGCGAATCTAGATTCAAGATTCGTAAATCGCGCCCCACAAGCGCAAACTTGTAAAACTAGAAATTTAAAATTTAAAGGAATGTAGAATGAGTAAAATCATAATCTTTGGTGCTGGCAACTGCGGACGCCTCATCGCACAAAATCTACTTGAAGAGGGCAAGCAAATCCTTTGCTTTATCGATAATGACCCGCTAAAAGCTGGTGGTGTAATCGAGCTAGAATCTAACGGGGGGGGGGAGAACACATTTGAGTGCCTATCCTATTAAGCCAAGTGCGCATTTGGAGCAATGCGCGGATTTTGATTCCGTGATTGTTGGCACTTTCACAGGGTTTTATGAAATCCGCGCTCAACTTGAATCTATGGGTATCGCCCGAGAGAAAATCGATGTCCGCCATATCGAGCTAAGTGTCCGCGCTAGAGAGGCGTTTTTGGCGGACTTTGCAAACGAGGCAAAGCGGGAAAATCTAAGTGGCAATGTCGCCGAGCTAGGCGTGTATCGCGGGGATTTCGCACGGCGGATAAATGAAGCCTTTAGCGATAGGAAGCTGTATTTATTTGACACTTTTGAGGGCTTTTGGGACAAAGACTTAGCCCAAGACAAAGACGGCGCGATGGGCGCAAGTCTAGGCAAAAAGCACTTCTCAAACACAAGCGTAGAGCTCGTGCTAGGCAAAATGCCCTATCCCAAAAACTGCATTATCAAAAAGGGCTGGTTTCCCCAAAGTAGTGTAGGGTGCGAGAATGAGCGATTTTGCTTTGTGAATTTGGACGCGGATTTGTATGAGCCGATTTTGGCGGGGCTAGAGTTTTTCTATCCCAAAATGGTAAGTGGTGGCGTGATTTTAATCCACGAGTATTTTTCCTCTGGCTATGTGGGTGTGAGAGAAGCTGTGGGGGAATTTATGCGTGATTTTAGGCTTAGCCACGCGCTAAAACTCCCTATCGGCGATAATTTAAGCATAGCCATTATTAAAACTTAAAATTTATAAAGTGCGCATTTTCTTGAATCTAGATTCTAGAAAATGCGTGGCGAACTAAAAAATAAAGGAGAGCAATGCAAACAGAGGCTTTTGGAGCGGAGCTAAAGAAGCGCGGATTTTGTGATTTTGTGGGTGTGCCCTGTAGCTATCTCGCACCGCTAATAAATTGGGCGATAAATGAGAATGTGTTTGTTATGGCGAATAATGAGGGCGAAGCGGTGGCAATCGCAAGCGGAATAAGTTTATGCAATTCGTCTCTTACGCAATATTCGCGGGAGTTTGGAAAATCCTCGCTCGATAGACTATCAGTCTTATCTCGCTCGGATTTCCCTGCACAACCCACGAATCTTACGCAAGATACTAGAATTGCTGACTCTATGGTATCAAACACCGATTCAAGCGATTTAAAAAATTCCCCCTCCCTTGCGGAGGGGGCTAGGGGGTGGGTTGATTCCACAATAGAATCCACAAGCGAATCGCGCGAAAATATCAAAAAGACAAACGCGCGTAAATATGGGGTAGTTTTGATGCAAAACAGCGGACTTTCTAACGCACTCTCCCCCCTCACAAGCCTCAACCACACCTTTGAAATCCCCATACTTGGCTTTGTCTCCCTGCGTGGCGAGCCAAATCAAGCTGGGCAAAACACCGATGAGCCACAGCACGAGTTGCTAGGTAAAATCACCGATAAGCTACTCCAAACTTGCGATATAGAATGTGCATTTTTGGATTCGCGCTTTGAAGTGGCGTGTGAGCAGCTAGAAAAAGCGCAAAAGGTGCTAGAATCAAATAAAAGTTTCTTTTTTATTGTGCGCAATAGTTGCTTTGAGAAAGTCGCTCTTACAAACAACCCTTTAAGCAATTCGTCTCTTACGCAATCTTCGCGGGAGTTTGGAAAATCCTCACTCGATAGACAACAAGTCTTATCTCGCTCGGATTTCCCTGCACAACCCACGAATCTTACGCAAGATACTAAAATTGCTAACTCTATGGTATCAAACACCGATTCAAGCGATTTAAAAGATTCCCCCTCCCCAGAAATTAAAGTTGTGGCGGAGGGGGCTAGGGGGTGGGTAGATTCCCACGAAAGTGCCCAAAAAACAAACACACAAAAGCCCACGCGCCTACAAGCATTGCAAATCATTCAAAATATCGGCACAAATTGCGCCCTACTCGCCACCACAGGCAAATGCGGACGCGAACTCTACGAGCTAGATGACAAGCCAAATCAGCTCTATATGGTAGGCTCTATGGGCTGTGTAAGCGCGCTAGGGCTAGGTGTCGCGCTAAAATCGCACAAAAAAGTCATCGCTATTGATGGCGATAGTGCGCTGCTTATGCGACTTGGCACGCTAAGTGGCAATGCCTATTATGCAAGGTGCGCAAACAAGAGCAATTTTTGCCATATCTTGCTAGATAATCAAAGCCACGATAGCACGGGCGGGCAGTTCAATCTCTCGCCATTTGTGGATTTTGTGGCTATCGCAAAATCTTGTGGCTACGCGGTGGCAAGGAGTGCCAAAGATTTAGACGAGCTTAGCGCAATCTTGCGTGAGTTTGTGAGCGCGAAAAATGGTGGGGCGTGGTTTGTCTATCTCTCAATCACTAAGGGAAGCAAAAAGGACTTAGGACGCCCCAAAATCACGCCAAAGCAAGTCGCACAGCGATTTAGCGCGTGGCTAAATGAAAATCCGCAATGTGCAGACAAAACACACAACTTATAAAGGCAAGCAAAAAATGAAATTTAAGTATTACAATCCCGTGAAGATTCACTTCTGTGTGGATTTTGCAGAGGCGTTAAAGCATATAGCGCAACGCGAAAAGAAAATCTTGCTTGTAACCACAAAAAGGTGGCGCAAGCAGGAGAGCAAAATCGAGCAAATTTTAGGCAAAAAGTTAGCACAGATTATCGATGAAATCACGCCAAACCCGAATTTGCAACATTTGCAAGACTTATCGCAAAATATGAGCGATTTTGATTGTATTGTCGCATTTGGGGGAGGGAGTGTGATTGATAGCGCGAAGTTTTTTAGCGCGCGCAATTCGTCTTTGGGTAGTCATTTGGGTAATCCCTCCACCTCGCTTCACTGCGGCGCACGCTCAAGTGTGCCTCATTCGCAAGGCGAAGCGATTATCCAAAGCACCACCGCAAATACTAGAATTGATGACTCTATGGTATCAAACACCGATTCAAACGATTTAAAAACCCCCTCCCTTGCGGAGGGGGCTAGGGGGTGGGTAGATTCCACCGAATCCACAAGCGAATCGCGCGAAAATATCAAAAAGACAAACGCATTGGGCGAAGTATTGTCGAGTGATTTTAAGGGTTGTGCGAACGCACGAGCGAAAATAGGACTTGGAGTCTGCGAACACTCGAAATTTGGCAAATCTACGCAAGATGCACGAATAAGCGAATTGCCAAAAAGTAAGCCTATTTATGCTTTCCCCACCACTTCTGGCACTAGCAGTGAGCTAACACATTGGGCGACAGTGTGGGACAATGCCGCCTTTATCAAGCATTCTTTAAGTGATGAGATTCTCTACCCCAAAGAAGCGTTTTATGACCCAAGGCTGACTTTGAGCGTGCCACGCGAGACGACCATACACACGGCACTTGACGCACTAAGCCACAGCTTTGAGTCTATCTGGAACAACAACGCAAATCCTATCTCCACGCACCACGCGCTATGCGCCATAGAGATTATCCTGCGCGACTTATCCTCTTTGGCGGAAAACCTCCACTCCATAGAGTTGCGAACAAGCATAATGCAAGCAAGTATGCACGCTGGACTTGCCTTTAGCAATACACAAACCGCCCTAGCACACGCGCTAAGCTATCCACTCACAATGCGATTTGACACACCACACGGACTTGCGTGTAGCTTTAGCCTGCCTTTGCTACTAGATTGCTTGCCAAAGAAAAGCCACGCTTACGCGCTACTATCGCCATTTAGAGCGCGACTTTTGGAAGTTTTTGAAGCCCTAGAGATTTCGCCAAATCCAAAAGACTATGGGCTAGATTCTGCCTTTATCGATGAAATCTTTGCCACCCTAAACGCTCGAGCAAAAAACGGGATTTTTGATATTGAGGGGGTGAGAGAAGCATTAAAGAAGCGTTTTTGAATGAGAATGTAATAGAAGTAAAAAAATAATTTATCAAACACTCCAATGATTGTTATTTAATAAGCTATATACTATAATCCGAAATTATTGATTTTTTTTATAGAGGTTTTTGTGGATTACCAACTCTTAAATTTAAAAGTCCTAGGCGATGAGCGGGGCAAACTCATCTCCTTAGAATCAAACAAAAGCATACCCTTTGAGATAAAGCGTGTGTATTGGATTTATGACACTTTGCCAGACATTGATAGGGGATTTCACGCGCACAAGGACTTGGAGCAAGTCATCGTGGCGATGGACGGGGCTTGTCAGTTCGTGCTTGATGATGGTAAGACGCGTGAAGAAGTGTGGCTAAATCGCCCCGATGTAGGTCTATACATAGGCAAAAATATGTGGCGCGAGATGAAGCACTTTTCTTAGGGGTGCAAGCTAATGGTGCTAGCAAGCGAACATTATGATGAGAAAGAGTATCTCAGGGATTATCAAGCATTTTTGGATAGTGTGAAAACCCAAAATGGCTTTAAGATTCTGACTAGCGATAATATGGGGGGGGGGGAACTAACTCCGCTAAATAGCCTCTCTAATCTCGCTCCATTCAAAGTGCAACGAATCTTTTACATATTTGACACAAAAGGCGACATAGTGCGAGGCTGCCACGCCAATAGAGAATCTCAATTTCTTATGTTTTGTGCCAAAGGAAGCTGTCGCGTGCAAGTCGATAATGGCAGGACAAAAAGCGAAGTAGCCCTCACAAGCCCAAATGTCGCGCTATACCTTGATAAAATGGTGTGGAAAGAAATGCAATGTTTCTCAAATGACGCGATTTTGGTGGTATTGACAAATACTTTGTATGATGAAAAAGAATATGTGAGGGATTATGAGGAATTTTTAAGGGAGGTAGGCGTAAAATGAAATTTTCACACAAAATCATAAAAAAGCTTTTTAAGAAATTATTTAAATTTAAAATCTTCGTGTATGGCAATATTCTCTCAAATACGGACATTGTGCGTGGCAAGGCTATCATCAATCAACCCACGCTTTTTCTTGGGGTAGGCAAAATCAATATAGCGGACAATGTCTCGCTTGGCTACAATCCCTCGCCATTTTTTTATTCGGGCTATATGCACATTGAAGCGAGGCAAAAAACCTCTATCATAGAGATTGGCGAGAATACCTATATCAACAACAATGCCACGATAGTGAGCGATGGGGCGAAAATAACGATTGGCAAAAATTGCCTCATCGGTCCTCATTTTGTATGTTTTGATTCGGATTTTCATAGGATTGAGCCAGAGTTGCGATTTGAGCGACCAGAGCCAAAAGGCGTAACTATCGGTGATAATGTCTTTATAGGCTCTAATGTTATGATTTTTAAAGGCGTTAGTATAGGCAAAAATTGTGTTGTGGGGGGGGGCAGTGTGATAACGAAGTCTTTCCCAGATAATTGCGTGATAGGCGGAAATCCAGCTAGGGTGGTGAAAAGGTTGTAATTTGCATTTTATAATAAAACTATGTTATAATTTGCTTTGTTTTAAGGCAAAGCTAGGAGAATGCGATGATAGAGAGTGTGGAGATAAAAAATTATAAAGTTATAGATTATCTCAAAGTAGAAAATTTAACCAATATAAATTTCTTTGTTGGAAAAAATAATTGCGGAAAAACTTCGTTGTTGGAAGCTATATTTTTGAATTTAGAACCAAGTAATCCGCAAGTTATAATTTGGAGGGTGTCTAATCAAATAAGACAAATAATGGTAAGTGAAGACAATTTAGCTTGGCTTTTTTACAAAATGAATATGGAAAAAAATATAGAAATAGTCTCTATTTATGATTCAAAAAAAATGCGTGTAAAAATACGCCCAAAAATATCTAGTGATTTTGCTCAAATTATTCCAAATGATACACAAGAAACTATCAATAAGACACTCAATGATGTTAGTAGGAATAAAAAAATGATTGGACTAGTTTTTGAATCTAAGTTTAATGGTAAAAACGAAGTTAAAAGTAGTTTTGATATAAGGGGAAATAATATTACAGACATTAAACAAAGTGAATATGAGACATTTTCTGGTTTGTTTATAGAAAGTAATATGTTACTAGCCAATATAGCTTATATTATCGCTCAAATTAGAATCTCTAAAAGAGAACAAATTTTTAATGAGTATTTAAAACTATTTGATGAAAATATCTTAGGGGTTGAAGTAATTGGTAGCGAAACGATGATAGATATACAAGGAATGCCACAAAAGATAAGCGTAAATATTATGGGTGAAGGATTTAAAAAGTTTTTACTTGTGGTTGGTAGTTTAATTTTAGCAAAGCATAGCTATATCTGCATAGATGAGATAGAAAATGGATTGCATTTTGAGGCGATGAAAAAACTTATAGAATCTATTGTAAAACTAAGCAGTAAAGCAAAAATTCAGCTTTTTATCAGCACTCATAGTTATGAGTTTTTGGAAATACTCAACAATATCGCATTAGAAACAAAGTCTAATAATATTGCAGTATTTAATCTCAAACAAACCGAAGAAAAATTACAAACTACTCGCTATGATATGGCTGATTTAAAGCATTTACTCAACGCAGAGATAGAATTTAGGAAATAAATTATGCTTGTTGTCGTAGAGGGAAAAAGCGATAAGGATTTTTTGAGTCAGTATGCGTTATATAAAAAACTAGAATTTGATATTATAAATAATGATGGAAATGTCTTAAAGTCAGCGATAATTAAGCAAATGTCTGATGCCATTGCCTCTAAAACAAGAGTTTGCATAGTATTTGACGCTGATAAATCATACGCAAATACATTTAATAGACTTAGAAATGAGCTAAAAAACTTAGCAAATAAAGTCGATATGTTTTTATTCCCAAATAATAAGAATAGTGGCGAGTTAGAAACATTGCTGATAGATATTGCTAGGCAACCGCGATTTATTGAATGTTTTGATAACTATGTAGAGTGCGTAAAATCCAAAGACATAGACAATATCAATGTAGTGGATAATATCAATAAAAAATCTAAAATGTTTGCATATAGAGAGGTTAGCGGATTGGAAAAGTTTCTCAAAGAATTAAAAAATGATAACAAAACGCCCAGAAATTTCTTAGAAACCAATGAAATTTTTAGTGAATATTTCGACTTTGATTCACCCAAATTAGAGCCATTAAGGAAATTTTTATGCAAACAAAAGCAATGATTCACCCATTATCTGATGTGCAAAGTAAGCATATAGGCGAGAATACGAGCATTTGGCAGTATTGTGTGGTGCTACCAAATGCGCGAATCGGGACAAATTGCAATATCTGTTCGCATTGTTTTATCGAAAATGATGTCATCATCGGCGATAGCGTAACCATAAAATGCGGGGTGCAGCTGTGGGACGGAGTGCGTATAGAGGATAATGTCTTTATCGGTCCAAATGTGAGCTTTTGCAACGACAAATACCCAAAATCCAAAAATAAAAATTTCAAGCTCGAATCCGTCATCATCAAAAAGGGCGCGAGTATCGGGGCAAATGCAACTATACTGCCCGGCGTAACCATAGGACAAAACGCTCTCATAGCCGCTGGAAGCGTGGTGGCAAAAGATATACCCGCAAATGTGAAGTTTATCAATGGTAAAATCATATCTTACAATACCTGCGATAAAGCGCGGTTAAATGGGGGGGGGGAATCTCTACCTAAAAATTTCCACTTTATCAAATCTATATTCAATCACGCCACAAACGCAAATGTGGCATAAGGTGGCGTGATGAGAAAGATAAATCAACTCAAAAACGGCGCGAAAAATCCACCCAAAAATCAAAGAACAAATGCAACTCAAAACATAAATGTCAATCTAGATTCAGAGTTAGCACCAATAGACATTCAAAATCTTATCTTTTCTAAAGAAATATCAAGATTAGCGTTAATTAACCACAAAAACACTTCTGCAAATAACTACAAAGTTACCGTTTATAGAAATCACTCCTTTGAATTGGTTGAGAATACTATTGCTTTATATTTAAACTATGCAGATATAAATGTAACTTTTACTTATAGCGATTATGATGATTCTATGTCGTTTATACAATTAGACTTAAATTGCGATTTGATAATTGTATGGATTGATACTACAAGGTATAAAACTGATGATATTAAATCTTTCATATCACAACGAATGGATTATTTAAGCTCAATTTATAACAAACACATTCTATTTATTCCGTTTGGTTGTGAGATGAAAATTAAAAATACAAATGTTACGACATTTCAACTCACAGATATTCAAAATAGCCTTAAAGAAGAGTTTATAGATGAAAGGCTGGAAGCATTTTCTGGGACAAGGCTAAGCTCAAAGTCTATGCTAAAAATATCAAAAGAATTAGGGCTTAAGTATATTCCAGCTTGTTTATTGCCTACAATAAAAGCCATTGTTTTTGACTTGGACAACACTTTGTATGGCGGTGTTTTAGGTGAAGATGGGACACAAAACATTGTATTGAGTTTGGGACACAAACATTTACAAGAAGAGATTGTGAATTTGGCTAAAAAAGGTTTTTTTATTTGCATAGTATCAAAAAATGATAAGCGAGATGTTCTTAAAATGTTTGAAGCCCGCTCAGATTTTCCATTAAAATTAGAATATGTTACAAAAATTTACGCTTCTTGGGAAACAAAAAGCAAGTCGATAAGTGAAATTCAAAAATTTTTAAATATAGGGATAAAGGATATGCTGTTTGTAGATGACAACATAGGTGAGATTATTTCAGTTAAAAGTGATTTGCCAGATATAAATGTCGTTTTAGCTAAGGATGATGCTTTTGAGACGCTTGAGATTTTGCAAAATTATCCTCGTTTGTTGAAATTAGACTCAAATTTTGAAGATTTAATACGACAAAAAGATACGCAAGCAAATGAGCAAAGAAACACTTTAAAAAACACATTATCAAAACAAGACTTTCTAAAAACACTTCAAATACAACTTACATATAGTCTTAATGCAAAAGAGCATACCAAAAGAGTCGCAGAGTTAGCCAACAAAACAAATCAATTCATTTGTTCATATAAAAGGTATAATGAACTAACTATCAAAAACCTTTTAGATAAGAAAGAATATCTAGTAATTAGCGTATCTTTAGAGGATAAATTATCAAGTAGTGGAATTATTGGTGTTTTAGTTTTTGTAAATAGAGAAGACTGCATAGAAATTGAAGAAATCTTTGTAAGTTGCAGGGCTTTAGGTAGAGGAATAGATGAGAATATTGTTTTATACCCTATATGCCTATCCTTGCAATATTTCAATAAAGATAAAGTAAAAATTAACTTTACAAAAGGCGAACGAAATCAACCCGCTGAAATATTCATCGATACCCACCTAAAAGAGTATAAAAACAAAATTAGTCTATTTAATAAAAGTGTCGATGATACCTGCATTAAAATCAAGGTTGTCAAGTAAGGAGCAGTGATGGATGTTAAAAATCAAGTTATTAAAGTTATAGCAAGTGTTCTACAAGTAGCAGAAGATAAAGTAGCTCAAGATTTAGATTCAGAGATGTTGTGGGATTCTTTAAAAAAAATTGAAATTATACTTACACTAGAAGATGAGTTTAATATCTCTTTTTTGCAAGAAGAAATAGCGCAATGCACAAGTGTGTCAAAAATTATAGATTTTGTTAGCAAAAAGATATAAGAAATGCAACACAACATCAAGCAAAAAGGTTATTCCTATGCTCTTAGGCCGATTGCCATTGAAGACGCACAGCTTATCATTGATATTAGGCTTAGTGAGCAGTGGCGCAATCAATTCATTCATCCGATTTCAAATGATGTCAAAGCGCAAGAAGAGTGGTTGCATAAATACTTTCAATCCCCAAATGACTATTATTTTGTAATTGAAAATATATTTACAGATGAAAGTGAGGGGTTGATTGGAATCTACAATATTCAAGACAATAGAGGTGAATGGGGGCGGTGGGTCATTAAAAATGGGTCTTTGGCAGCGATTGAAAGCGTTAAACTCATCTATGATGTTGCTTTTGAGCAACTCGGGCTTGATGAATTATATTCTAGGACTATTGAAGATAATGTCTGTGTTGTTGATTTTCACAAATCGATTGGCGCAAAATTTAGAAAAATTTTACGCAAAGAATTTAATCTTAATGGTATTTTGCATAATGCTGTGGAACAATATGTAGATAAGGAATATTATTTTAAAAATATGCAAGAAAAATTAGAAGAACATTCCCTTAAAATATTTAGGCGAAATTTGAAACAATTAGTTGGTAATTTTGAATTTGAACACATTGGAATAGCCACGACAGACATAAACAAAGAATCTAAGAGTTATTTATTGTTGGGCTATCAAAAGAGTGATTTTTTTATAGATGAAAATCAAGGTGTAAAAGGTTTGTTTATGGTATCCAAAAATCAACCAAAGCTAGAGATTTTAGAAAATTTAGAAAATAGCACTACTTTGAACTATTTTTTGGAAAACAAAATTAAAATATATCATTTTGGCTATATGGTTGATAATCTGGATAAATGTTTTGAAATTTTTACAAAAAAACTAAGAGCAAAAGTTGTATCTCCAATGAAAATTTCAGCTTATTTTAAAAAAAGGATTTGTTTCCTTGCCTTGCCAAATATGATGATATTTGAACTTATTGAAAGGTAATAAAATGAAAATAAAACAAAAAATAAAACAAAAATTACGAAATTTTTATTTCAAACTTAAAAAGCAGTATAATCTAAAAAGACTTAGGAATAAGTATCAAAAAAAATATAAAATAAAAGTTTGTCTATTTGTTTCTCGTCCCGGAATGTGGCAATTCGACTATCTTTACAAAAAGTTGATTGATGACATTCATTTTGATACTAAGGTTATCGTTATGCCTGACCCCGTTCAGCAAGATATGATGTTTGATTATTTGCAATCTGTATTATCTGAACTAAAGTCTAAAGGAGTTAATGCTATCTCTGGTTGGGATTACAAAAAAGAGAAGCCTTTAAATTTAAAAAATATCAATCCTGATATTTTGATATATACGGATTTTTGGGAGAAGCACTTTTATAAAGAATTTTATATAAAATCTTTTTTGGATAAAATAACTTTTCTTGTGCCCTATAGCTATCATAATGTAGATGATAAATGGGTACATATTTGGGAATTAAATAATTTGGTGGATTTTTATGTATTGCCGACCCAGATACACAAAGACTCTGCTAGTAAGATAATGAAAAATGGTGGCAAAAATATATTTGTAGCAGGAAGCCCAAAACTAGATGTGCTATTTGATAGAGATTATACACCGCAGATGGCTTGGAAGCCGCAAGAAACACAAAAAAAGAAAGTAATTTTTGCTCCACATCATCAATGGGAAGGCGCACCAACTCAATATCAATTCGATTCTTTTTTGCTTCTCTATGACTTTATGTTTGAGATTGCAAAAAAATATGAAGACAAAATTCAAATCGCATTTCGACCACACCCAATGCTTAAAAGCAAACTTATCGAAAAATGGGGCGATAAATCCGCAAATGAATATTATGCAAAATGGGAAAACCTTTCAAACGGGCAATATAGCACAAATTCTTTTGTGGATTTATTTTATCAATCAGATTGTCTAATAACTGATTGTTGTGGCTTTTTAGCAGAATACACTGCCTTTAATAAACCTCTATTTCACTGCCTTACTCCTACTTGTCGCCCGTATTTGAATCAGTTTGGTGATGAACTTTGTAAGCTATTTTACAAACCAGCTGGTTTAAAAGATGGCGATTTGGAGCGGGGGATAGAAGAATTTATACAAAATGTCGTAATAGGTGGTAATGATATTTATAAGGGCGAAAGGACATTGTTTGTAGAAAAATTTTTTGGGAAAAATAATGGCAAAACATCATCTGAAAATATATATGACAAAATTATAGAAACAATCACGGCAGGGAGGATACCACAATGAAAAAATCAAATAATAATTTAATAATAGTTTATATGGATGGGGGAATATGCTCACAAATCAATACTTTTGCGTTTGGTAAATTTCTTGAAGATAAGGGTTTTGAAATAAAATATGACTTAACTTGGTATAGAGAATGTGGCAAAGACACCGATGGAAGATTTACAATAGATTATAAGCTAGATAAAGCATTTCCTGATTTAGAGATTAAGGTTGCTTCGCAAGAAGAAATAACCTATTATAAGCAAAAATATAAAACTTCAGAAAAACCAATTTATAAGTGTGTCCCACCACTATATGTTGGCTGGTATCCAAAAGAAAAAGGTTTTTGTGCTGTAAAATATGTGGATTTTCTTTACAAATATTTTCAACCGAGAGAATTTTTCCTAGATGGCGATGGGCAAAATAAAAAATTAAAATACCTATTAGGAGAAATAAAAAATAATAATTCTTGTGGTGTCCATATCAGGCGCGGAGATTTGGGAAAATTCAATCCTGTTTATGGACATCCTGCAGATAAAGAGTATTTTCTTAAAGTAATCAATATTATTCATACTACAAATGATAATGTCCATTTCTACTTTTTCTCCGATGAGCCAATTTGGACAGAACAAAATATTATTCCACGCTTAAAGGCAGACATTGTATATATAAATGTGAATTTAAACCCCCCAGAAGATGGATATTTAGACTTGTATTTGCTTTCTAGATGTAAATATATTATTGCCTCTAATGGGGGATTAGGAAGATATGCAAAGTTGTTGTCAGGCAATAAATCAACACAGGTTTGGTTAAATAAATATTGGGCACCGATTGAATCTTTGGACAATGTGTATATATACAACCAACCTTATACAATTCCAAATAAAATTGATGTTTTTAAACCAAATATCAATGCTGACGAAAGATATGAAAAACTGAAAAAGAAATTACATAAATATAAATTGCTATTTAATACAACACTTGTTTGCTTACTTATTTCTTTTGCTCTATTTGCTGTTTGTGTCTCTATGATGTAAGACATATAATGCCAATCAAACAACATTTTGTTTGATATATTAAACATTACACTTTGCTTTACGCTATGTTTCTCAAAGCACTTTTGTGAATGTCGCCTAAAAAATTCATTGCTGGGAAAAACATAAGACAATCTCAAAGTGAAAGTTTTCATAAAAGATTTGGCGCAATGGAAGTGGGCGAGAGCAACAAAGATGTGTTTTGTAAAGTTTGCAGGGAGGATTATGAAAAGATTCAGAGGAAATTTAGGAAATTTTGTTACAATTGCCACATTTATTTTTAATAGGGATTGTAATGTTGCAGCATGATGAAGTATTGAATTCAATGATGAGGCAAATTTTTAGAGGAAATGCGGTATTGTTTGTAGGGGCTGGTTTTTCATTGGGTGCTATTGGCTTTAAAGGTGAAATGCTTTCCGCAAATGATCTTAGAAATCTAATATTTGAATTTATGGGAAGACCTATAGACGATAAAAAAGATTTGCCAACTGTCTCTAACTTTTTAATAAATAGATTTTGTAAGGAAAATCCAGAAAAACTTGGTGAATTTATAGAAACAATGAGAGATTTATTTACAACAAAAAAAGTAAATGAATGGCAAACAAATATCATATCTTCTCCTTGGAGACATATCTATACTACAAACTATGATGATGTGGTAGAACAGGCAAGTAGATCAACAGATGTTAGAATAGATAGTTTTGATTTGGATAGCCCAATAAAAGACACCACTGATAGAAAATATTGTTTACATATAAATGGCAGAATTGACAAACTAGATAAGGATACAATAAATAATTCCTTCAAACTTGCCCATTCATCTTATGTAAGCGCCGATTCGTTTAATAGCAGTCCTTGGAAAAGACGCTTTACTGATGATTTACAAATTGCTTCCGTGGTTGTTTTTATTGGTTATTCTTTATGTGATATAGAGATAAAAAAAATATTGCAAGAAATACCAAATATAAAAAATAAAGTATTTTTTATACAAAAAGAATCAAAGAATGATGATATAGATGATTGCACCTTTGAGGAATATGGAACACTACTAAAGATAGGTGTAAAAAATTTTTCAAAAACAATACAAACATACAAGGTTAGTGATGAGTTTAAAAATCTTGGCAAAGAATTTTTTTTAGAGTGTTTTGAAGAATATAACATTAGACAAATAGATAATATTGAAACTATTAGGGAAAGTGATATAGATAATTTTCTTATGTTCGGTTCTATCAAAGAGCATTTTTTGCAAAAAGAGACTTTGGCGCGTAACAATAAACCACCGTTTTTAGTAGTAAGAGAATACCTACTAGATAAAGCAATGTTAATATTAAAAGATAACAAACATCTTGTTGTTTTAAGCGATATTGGTAATGGAAAAACAATTTTTCTTAAACAACTTGCAACAAAGCTTGCACAAGAACATAAAGTTTATTATTTGAAAAATATGGGGGATTCTGCCTTATATAAAAAAGATATTGATAGAATTGCTCAACAAAAGGAAACTTCTTATGTGTTTTTAGATTCATATCCTAGATATTTAGAACTAGTAAATTTTCTGTTTTTACAACAATATTCAAATATAAAGATTATCTTATCTGCTAGAAAATCAGATCACTATCAATATGAAAATGAAAGTAATATGTCAAAAATTCAACTATTATTCTTGGACAACTTAGACGAAAATGAAATTGAGCGTTTTTGCAATATTCTCGATACAATTGGCATATGGACTGTGAGCTCTAAAACTAATTGGAGTTTAGAGAGAAAGAAAAATTATATAAAAGAGAAATGTTATAGTCAAATATCATATATCCTTGTCGACATACTTAGGGCAAAACAAATGGCTGATAAAATTAAAGATTTGGTGAGTATTGCTATAAGCAATAATACTACAAAAAGGCATTTATTTGTTGTTTTGCTATTAAATGTGATGGATATTCCAATTGGTATAGGGTTATTAGAGGAATTGTTAGATGAATATGATCTAGCTATATTTCAAAAAGATACATTTAAACATTTGATAAATTGCAATTTGTCGGATATAGATAATGTGATACAACCAAAATCTTCAATTTTTTCTCGTTTTATTTTGCAAAGCAATATATTTGAGCCAGGATACATTATAAGCGAATCATTAAAACTTCTGATACGGATAGAAAAATTAGGAAAGCATAATCTGCAATATTCTAAATATCTAAATGAAGTAAGGGTAAATTTATTTAGATTTAATTTTATTGAGAGAATATTGCCAGAAGATAGTAAAAAAAATATGCTTGTAAAATATTATGAAGATATAAAAACCAACATACCAAGAATACAATATGACCCACAATATTACTTGCAGTATGCTATGTGCTTTATAGCAAACAATGATCTTGATAAGGCTCAACGATATTTAAATAACGCCTATGATAAATCAAAAGAATCCACTTATAATACCTATAAGATAGATAATCAACAAGCTAGACTTTATCTATTACAATCTGCAAAACATACCACAAATATTGAAGAAGCTGTAGAACTATTTTTAAAAGCAAACGATCTCTTAACAAAGAGACATAAAGATGATATTTATAAGTATAAGGCTATGTTAAAATATGATGACTTTATAAAAAATCGCTCTATCTCTTTTAATAAAACAACAAAGGATAAAATTTGCAATATTTGTAAATATCAATTAAATGCAATGAATAATGCTAAAGGCTTTGAAATTGACTATAGACAAGACAAAATTTATATGGATTGTATGGATATACTTAAAAAAAGTATTTCTATTTTATCTAGTTGATATGAGTAGCAATTGGCAATGAGAAAATTATGACGCAAAAAGATCATCTAATCATCTCCGCACCGATGGCGGAGCTGGTTTTACTGACAACAAAAGGTGTTTAAAATGACCAAATTCCTAGACTTAGAAAAAATAAACAATCGCTTTCGGGCGGAGATAGACGCTAGAATCAAAGCTGTGCTTGATAGAGGTTGGTATTTAGAGGGCGAGGAAAATGAACGATTCGCACGCAATTTTGCCAAATTTTGCGGGAGCAAATACGCACTTGGCGTGGCAAATGGACTTGATGCGATAAACCTCATAATCCGTGCGTATGGATTTGGCGCAAGCGATGAAATCATCGTGCCATCAAACACCTACATAGCCACGATTTTAGCGGTGTCCCAAAATGGCTGCACCCCCATTTTAGTCGAGCCAGACATAAACACTTACAACATAAACCCCGAGCTTATCGAGGCAAAGATCACACCCAAGACAAAAGCTATCATAGTCGTTCATCTCTACGGACAAGCCGTGCAAATGGAGAAAATCTGGGCTTTGGCACAAAAATACGACCTAAAAATTATTGAGGATTCAGCCCAAGCACACGGCGCGATATATCAGGGCAAAAGAGTGGGGAGTTTGGGCGATGCGAGTGCATTTTCCTTTTATCCGGGCAAAAATTTAGGCTGTCTAGGCGATGGCGGGGGAATCACCACAGATGATGAGGCACTTTTCCGCAAAGTCAAAGCTATCGCAAACTACGGCTCAGATAGAAAGTATCATCACATTTACAAAGGCGTAAATTCTCGATTAGATGAGATTCAAGCGGCGGTTTTGGATATAAAACTTACGCATTTAAACGCGGACAATGCCAAACGGCGTGAGATAGCCACAATCTACCGCGAATCTATCAAAAATCCCAAAATCATCTTGCCACAGGCTTATGACGAGAATGCTTGTGTGTGGCATTGCTTTGTGGTGCGCACGGATAAACGCGATGAGTTCCAGCGGTATTTGAGCGACAATGGAGTGCAGACGATTATCCACTACCCCACACCACCGCACAAGCAAGGCGCGTATAAAGAGTGGGAAAATCACAGCTATCCCATAAGTGAGGAAATCCACCGCACAATCATCAGCCTCCCTATCTCGCCTGTGATGAGCGATGAGGAGGTAAATCAAGTTGTGGAGGTGGTGAATGCCTACTAATCCAAAAGTCTCCGTTGCGCTTATAACCTACAATCAGCAAGATTATGTTGGAAAAGCGATTGAGAGCATATTAAATCAAACCTACCAAAACTTTGAAATTATTGTAGGTGATGATTGCTCAACTGATGATACGGCTAATGTCATAAAATCTTACAAAGATGAACGAATTAAGTATTTTAAGACAGATTATAATATTGGAATAAATGGGAATTTGAATCTTGTTGCAAGTAAAGCAAATGGGGATATTGTCGTCTTTATTGGTGGAGATGACAAACTAAGACAAAATCATTTAGCGTGTATTGTGGATAATTTTACAAAAATGAGTGATGTCGATGTGCTATATTGTCATCTTTGCGCTATTGACAAAGATGACAATTATATCAAAGGGGAAAATGAATATTTTGAACCTCTATTAAACAGGGCAAATGAGGAAAATATCTATATGGCTTTTATGGATAAAAATATTCTGGATTCTCCAGGAATGGCAATGCGAAGAAGTGCTATAAAAACAATTTTTCCACTCCCTTATTCACTTGTAAATATGCAAGATTACGCGATGCACCTTGACATTTTTGCAAACGAGTTAAAAATCTATGTCTTAGATGAAATTTTGGTTGATTATAGAATTTTTGATGATGGTAAAAATATTTCACTCAATAACGATACGGCTATCGCACGAGGAGAAATGGAAATCGCTCCACTTATGGATTATTTCTTAAAGATTAAAGATATAGAACTTTTAAAGAAAGTTTTTAAGGACGAAATCCAAAAGCATAACATAGAGCCTTATGAAGATACTATCCCTTTCTTTTTGGGGCAAATGGCTTTACTCTCGCCACATTACAAACGCAAAGAATGGGGCTATCATACCATAATGAAATTTTTAAGCGATAAAAAGAACTTTGATATTGCAAATAAGCGATATGGCTTTGAATTTAAGGATTATCTCAAACTTATTAAAAAAGTATCATTGAACGAAACAAAGTATGTTAAAAAATATAAAAAGTATAAAAAACTTTTTAAACTTTCACTAATATGTAGCATATTGCTTTTATTTTATGTGTTGTTTTTTTTAAATTAAGCTCACTCCACCCAAAAACACTACCTTATCGCTCTGTCCGCTTTTGCTGATGACAAAAAGCTCGTATTTGCCAGCCTTTAAGTAAAGCTCCCTACTTCTATCCTTGCCCTCATAAATCAGCGCTTTGTTAAGATACCAAAACCTTGAATGATGAGCGCGTTTTGAGCGTGCAAGTCGCGCGTAGCTACGATATGTAGATTTTTGGTGGGGTAGATGATTTTCACACTTTTGCCTTTTTCAAATTTGACGCCTGATTCTTTAAAAAACGCCAAAGCATGCAAGGGTAAATCCAACTTTATCTTTTCCACCGCGTTTTTGAAATTTGCATTACGCGAATCCACCTCCGCCCCCTCAAATTCAAACACCTTTTTTAAGTAAGGCGACACGCGTAGGGCTTTGGCGTCTTTTGGATAAGGCGCAAAGCACACAAGCAAAGTGGTGGCAAAATTATTCCACTTGGAATTATAAACTTTGATAATGGCTATATGGACTATATCAAATCAGCGGATTTATATTTAGACTCTTATCCTTTTCCCGGCGGGACAGCTGCTATTGATGCAATTTCAGCTGGTGTGCCTACTCTATCGCTAAAAACAGCACTTTTACAACTTGACTACTTAAGGAATACAAGTGGATATTGCTTGACAAAAGATGAATTTGTGCAAAAAGCTAAAAAGATTCTAGATGATAAGATGTTTGCGAAAGAAATTTATAATAAAGAAAAACAATCGCTCATAAAATATCAATCGATAGAAGCGTGGAATAAAAAGATAGAAAATCTCTTAAAAAATCGCTCCAAAAAATCATAAAGTGCAGGATTTAAGCGATGAGATAGATTTTTGCGAGATAGATGACATTTGTGTGCTTGATAATGTGATGTATAATGAAAAATTTATGCTAACACAAAATGTGATAAACCAAAATGATATAAAATACGGTAACATATATAAAAAATTTGGTATAGATAATTTAATAAGTTTTAAAAAAAGACGCAAAATAAATGGCACAAAAACTATGATTCTAAAACTTTTTAATATTCCCATAGCTAAATGGGAGAAATTTTAGTGTATCAAAAAAATTTTGACTAGATTTTTTAGGTTCTATAATGTCAAACAAGTAGATTTCTAGCATAATTTTTTGCTCTTTATGTGGCGGTGGATTTTCTTTTAGCTTATCATTATAAAAGCAAATTTGCGCTTTGTAAGCGAAACTCTTATGATTTATGGATTCGTTGCCTACGATTTTAGGGTAGATTAGATAGCCTTTGGCGCATTGATACTTCGCTAGATACGCAAAAACTTGATACAAATCAGCTTGCGAAATTCCGTAGTCATCTCTATTGAAATCTAAAATTTTCCATTTCGTATCCGCAATAACCTTTGCCTTTGCCTTCTCTAAATCAATGTCATCTTTACCATAGATGACTAAATCAGGTTTTATCCTAAATTTATCATTTTGAATGAGAAATTTGCGTCCATATTGAGCTTTAACGATATGATTTTTTAGTGTTCTTTTTAAATGCCACGCCACAAAGCTTTCAAACAGCTTATTCATATCAAAAAGCAGTGCAAAGGCTTTTTCGCTCCCCTCATAAGTCGTAAAACTTTGGCGTTTGAGAAAAACCTTGCACCACAAAAGTATGAGTTCATAGCTTTTAAAACGCTTTAAATTTGTGCATTTGGCAAAGTCTTTGTCATAGTTTTGACTTGGGGCAATCTCATCAAAAACAAAACGGCTTTGCATAAGGCGTGTGCTGGTTTTGGCGCTAAAATTACACCGACTTAAAAAGAGCAAAGTGCTCACAATAAGGCGGTTTGGCGCAATATCGGCGATAAATTCATCACTTTGTGTGAAAAACCGCTCTTTATGCGCGAAATTGTGCTTTAAATTCTGCGTGAAAAGGAGTTTGCCTTTTAAAAAGTAGCGATTTTCCTCACGCACCACATAATCGCTTTTTATGCCCTTTTTGATGAGGCGTTCTAATTCATCTAAAAACATAATAGCAAAGACTTCTAACAAGGGAAAATGCTGTGTTTTAAGGGTGGAAATATGGCTTTGTTTAAATGGCGAATTTTTAAGTGTTTTAAGCATATCAAGTAAAATTTGCTTTGCTTGGCAGACTTGGCATTGTTGATTTTTTGAGCTGTCATTGCGAGCTGATTTATCAGCGTGGCAATCCACGCCATTTTGGATTGCTTCGTCAGTTTCACTTCCTCGCAATAACGAGCAAGTGCAATTTTTGATTGCAAACCCCTCGCTATCCTTTGCAGTGCGAAATGTCTTTGGCAAAATCTCTAAACAAAATCCGCTTTTGGTTTGGATAAGCCCTACGAAATTCCGTGCCTTTAGGCGATTGTTGTGATACGGCGTGAGAAAGATATGATTACCCTCTCTATCATCAAAGTTGCTTTTTTGATTGGCAAAGTTTTTAAGTTCTTTGAAAATCTTTTTTGCCTTTTTCTCGCTTTTATCGGTAATGGCTTCTTGTATATCTTTTTTGCCAAATACTTGCCACTCGGCGATACAAAGGGTGTTGTGCTGTGATTTACTCATAGATTTTAGCGAAAGTCGTTACATTCCACGCTCTAGATTCTGTGATACGATATACGCGCTTTTCACTATCGACAAAATCTTCACTTAATCTCACACCCAAATCGCTCATAGACTTAGATTCCACCATTCCATTACCATTTAGCACTGCGTCAATTTTCGCATAATCATCATAAAAATACTCTTGCAAAAGTGGGATAATCTTTAGCTTAAACACTTCGCGCAATCTATCCAAAGAATCCACGCCGATAAAAAAGCTATGCCCTATGGTATGCTCTCTATCAAGCAAAAATTCGATTCGCTCATTCATTTTATCCAAAAGTTGCGCCAAATCTATATCGCCACAAGGCTTTAATTGACTAGAATCTGGCATCATCTCTACAAACTCAAACCTCCTACGCAACGCCGTATCAAGCAAGGCTATACTTCTATCTGCCGTATTCATCGTGCCAATTATGTAGAGATTGCTCGGCACTCCAAATGTTTCATTGCTATATGGTAGGGTTACCTCCAAAGATTCATTACCTATACCACGCGCTTTTTCCTCATCACTTGCGCCGATTCGTTTGCTCGGCTCGATAAGAGTGATAAGTTCGCCCAAAATTTTCGATATATTCCCCCGATTGATTTCATCAATGATGAGGATATAGGGATTTAGTGTATTATCTATATTGATTTCAGTTTGATTATCTTGCTTTACCCAAGTAGTTTCAAATTCCCGCATTTTCTTAAAAAATGCTGTGTAAAATCTATGTGTATCAATATATCCCGTTCGATTCTCTTTTGATCGAATCTTAAAGTTATGATTTAGTTTAAAATCTTTATAATATCTTTTAATTTTATTATCGCTTAAGAAAACAGGATATTTTTTCAAGTATCCACTATCGCTAAAAATTTTTATCACTTTATAGTTGCCCCAATTTAAAATAGAAACAAACCAATTTTTCTCATCATTCAAAATATATTCTATATCGTTGTCTTGCTTGTTTTGGATATGCTCAATAAATGCTTCAAATAAATTAGCTACTTGATTTTCAGCACTTAATGTTGCCTCATCTTTTTGTGAATTTTGTAGGTTTGATAATGCAGACTTGCAGATTTCCTTAAAGATTCCGCTTTTTATCGTGTAGCTCATTTCACTAGATTCTGCACCCTCGCTAGAATCTATAAGTTTTGGCTTGATTCCCTCGACAAATTCCTCATACGAAAAACTTTGATGAAAGGTTACAAACTCAATTTGCCCATTTTGTCGATATTCATCAAATTTGGCTTTTAGTTCGGCCCTATCCTTACCTTCTACTTTTTCGCCCAAAATTTCTAATGCCTTATTTATGGTATTATAAGTCTTACCCGTCCCCGGCGGTCCATAAAGGATTTGATTAAGTGGTGGGATTGTTTTCATATTTTCTCCTTTGGTTATTTTTTGTAAATTTAGATTTAATAGCTCCTTTTCTGGCTCTTCTCCATTAATAATCCGTTGTGATATTTCAGAAAATATATCAAACATTTTAGTATCGTCTAGGTTTTGATAAAGAAACGCTATTCTCCATTTAAGCTGAAAATGCAGTAATTTTAAATGATATATTTCATCAAGTTGCCCTTTTTGACTATATTGCGCAACTTTAATAATTTCATTTTTGTTTTTTTCAAAAGCCTCTTCTTCTGTGTTGTAAATACTTCTGTCCCAGTCATAATATGAGTCATCATATCTGCGTATATGTTTATATATACCAAAAGTCTCTTTCATATTATCTTTATCAATTCTCCATTTTTTAAATACGACCCAATAGAGAAAATTATCTCGGTTTTTAGTTTGGCTGTTACTATACTGGTATAATGTCATAGATTTAAGTTTTTCTAATGGCCAATCCTTTTGAAAAGATTTAACATATTCCTTGTCGTAGAACATACTTTAACTCCTTGTAGTTTTTCAATATTTATAATTTTATTGCAGTGTATTATATTTACCAATTGCTCCCACTTCATCGTGGTTGTGGGATTTGACGCTTATGCTATACACCACACAACATTTCTCGCCTGTAAAGTAAATTTGGCATTATATCATAAATTTATCAAAATCCACAAAACCACTTTTCACAATCTATCTACCAAACAAATTGCGCCATTTTTGTAGTGTGGATTCGCGTGAAAATCGCTCACTCACAATTCTTTTTGCCTCTTTGCCAAATTTCACTCGCATAGATTCATCGCTCATTAGGGTGATGAGTTTTTCCGCATATCCTTGCAAGTCGTTGTTGGCGACTAAAAATCCGCTTTTGTTGTTTTCGATAATATCGCTTGGTCCTGTGGCAATGTCAAAGGATATGGGTGCTAAACCATAAGAAATACTCTCTAAAAGCACCATAGGAAAGCCCTCAAAATGCGAAGCCATAGCATAAATACTTGCCCCCAAATATTCGCGTCCAATGTCTTTGGTAAAGGGCTTTAGGATAACGGAATCTTGGAGATTTAATGCGCGGATTTTAGATTGAATCTCGCTTTTTAAGACTCCATCGCCTACGAT
>JBNMHH010000005.1:0-25582 GCA_050872665.1 Helicobacteraceae bacterium | reverse complement strand
CAGATAGGCTATGCTTGTGCCACATTACACTGATCTCGCAAAAATTCGTAGGGAAAAAGTAGCCGTTATAAAAGTAGAGATTTTCGCCTAGCTTAAAGATATTTGGGTAAAACTCGGTGTAGATTTTGACTAGCTCATCGCGCTCATTTTGCGTGAGATTATCAATACACCACGATTTGCGCTCATAAGCGTGTTTTTCGCGGTGGATTTGACGAAGTAGCCAAATTTTATTTTCCTCACTTAGTCCCTCACAAAGTGCCAAAATCTTATTTTCGATATTTGGGCTTGTGGAGATATACTCGCCTAGTCCCCCACCCCAAAGGGATAGATGAAAATACTCAGGCGTATTTTGAAGTTTAAAGCTAAGCGGAGATTTACAAAAGAAAGTGTTGTTGCTTTGTAGCGTGTGTTTGGTTTTAAAAAATAGCGGGATTCCAAGAAATTTATATGTGGTTTTTATCGTGTAGAGCGTGGATTTAGGATTATAAAACTTTTGCGATTCCCCCCCCCCGTGTGTGTGGTGGTTTGCGTGGTTGTGCCGTTGCTAAATTCGCTAATATTTGTAAGCGTGCAAATCTTTTGAAAAAGTGGTAGAAATAGCACGAATCGCGTGATTTTTTCGCGCGAATCTTGCACAAATCCACGCAAATCAAAGATTCGCCCCTTGCGTTCTTTCCTAATGCCAAGTGCCTTTTTCAACGCGATTTCAAGTGGCTGAAGCGTCTTTTTAAGCGTTTGTCTCATTTTTTGTCCTTTATATGAAAATTAAAAGTTGGATTATATCCAAAAAATCTATACTTATTATCGTATCATTTTTCATAAATCATTTTTGGGCGATTTGTAAAAATGTGATTGCAAAAGCGTGGCAAAATCTGCGCTAAATTTCTTGCATTTTTGCAAAGATTTGGGGAGATTTTGTTACAATATCGCACTTATTTTCATTACAAAAGGTTGTATTTATGAGCATTTTAGAGAGACTGACACAGAGAGTTGATGAGTTATTAGCTAGGCTAGATGAGCTAAACAAAGAGATTGAGAGTTTGCGCCTTGAAAACAGCGCACTAAACACCGAAAAAGCCGAAAAAGATAGGCAAATAAATGCGCTTTATGAGGAATTAGCAGCGCGAGACCGCTCGTATGAGAGCCTAATCAACAAAATTGACGAAGCCAAAAAATAGCCCAAATCAGCGCATAAAATGGTGGAAAAGTGGATTCACGACTTAGCATAGACTTGTATTTATCGGGCAAAAAAATACAAGTAAATATCGTCTGCATAAACGAACGCGCCAAGCAAGAGATTGAATCCACGCTCTCAAAGCGCGACTTAGACATAAAGGACATTTTAAAAGCATATATCCAAAAGTCCCAAGAATACGCGGATTTAGAGGATAGACTACAAAATTTAATCGACAAAATGGAGCTATGAAATACTATCTAATCGCCCCATTAAAGCTAAATATCCCCCCGCTAGAGTATGAATCGCGTGAGATTTTCCACAAAAATGACATTGTTAAAATAGCCGTAAAAAACAAATCGCTTTTAGGAATCGTGCTTAGCGAGGTGGAAAAACCCAACTTTAAATGCAAGGAAGCGGTGAGAAGTGAATTTGCGTTAAGCGAATCGCAAGTGATTTTGGGGCATTTTGTGGCGCAGTATTATTGTGTGAATATAGGCGTAGCGTTTGGGATTTTCACACTTGGCAATTTAAAAAATTCATCTTTGGGTATGCAATTTCGCACTTGTGGGAATTTTGGGGATTTCGCAGACTCTAAGTCTAGTATCAATCCCCAAAATTCCCACAAATACAAAAGCCATACCGAAAATACTAGAATTGTGGATTAAAATAAAAGTGATTCAAACGATTCGTCAGAATCGTCATTGCGAGAAAATGAGCGTAGCAAATTTTCGTGGCAATCCATAAAAAATCAATCGTGCGTCAGCACCCCGAATCTCGCCCGATTCGTGGTGCAAAAAATCGGGAGTAAAGGACGCAGTAGTGCGTCCGCCGATTTTTTGCTAGAATCGGAGTTGCGAGGCTCTCCCCCTAAAAGCGAAAAGCGGCAGCTTTTGGCGCGTAGGGGGAGCGGGGAGGGGGGTGCAGCCCTTTTGCGAAAGGAAAAAGGCGAATCTAATAGTAAGAAAATCGTAGGCGATTCGCAAGTCGCTAAAATGGATTCTTCGCGCTATTGCGCTCAGAATGACAAATCTTCTGTGAATTGCTTTGGTAATGAATCGCCTAGCAATGACGAATCTAATAAATTTACACCGCCAAAATTAAGCCCCGCTCAACAATCCGCACTAGATTTTATTTTATCCCACGATAAAACCTTGCTTTTTGGCGACACAGGCAGTGGCAAAACGGAGATTTACATAAACGCCATTTGCGCCACTATCGCGCAGGGCAAAAACACGCTTTTTCTAATGCCAGAAATCGCGCTCACACCGCAAATGGAGCGTAGGCTTAAAAGCGTATTTGGCGATTTGGTTTGCATTTGGCACTCCAAAGTTTCAAAGGCGAAAAAAGAGCGCATTTTGGCAAATCTCCACTCTATCAAAATCATCGCAGGGGCGCGTAGTGCGCTGTTTTTGCCACTTGAAAATTTGGGGCTAATTATCATTGATGAGGAGCACGATGAGGCGTATAAATCCACCACGAATCCGCGCTACAATAGCCGTGATTTGGCGATTTTTTTGGCTCAAAAGCAAGGGATTCGTCTAATTTTAGGCTCTGCCACGCCCAGCCTCAATAGCTACCATAATTTTGGCAAAGAAAATCGCATTTTTCGCCTAAAGGGCGGGTATTTCGAGGGTAAAAAAAGCATTGTTTTTGATAGCGATTTGGAAAATGTGCCACAGAGTTTGCTTGATAAAATCGCCACCGCACTTAAAAATCAAAAGCAAATCATTGTTTTTGTCCCAATGCGTGGTAATTTCAAAGTGTTGCAATGCGAATCTTGCGGTAGTGGTGTGAAATGCAAACATTGTAGTATAAATATGAGTTTGCATTCAAAGAAAAACGCGCTAATTTGCCATTATTGTGGCTATGCCGAGCCGTTTTTTGACGGCAAAACAAAATGCAAGTTTTGCGATTCGACTGCCTTTAAAGCCCTAAAAATCGGCACACAAGAGGTTTTTAAGAATCTCTCCGCACATTTCACAAACGCAAAAATCGCCATTTTTGATAGAGATGAAGTGCGAAGCGATTCGCGACTGCGTGGGATTTTGGGCGATTTTAATGACGGCAAAATCGATATTCTTATCGGCACACAGATGATTAGCAAGGGACACGATTATCACAATGTCGAGCTGGTGGCGATTTTAGGCATTGACAATCTGCTAAACTCAAGCGATTTCCGCGCTTATGAACGCGCGGTTGCTTTGCTTTTCCAAATAGCTGGGCGTTGTGGGCGCAAAAATGACGGCGAAGTCTTTATAAATACGCAAAATCGCGCATTTTTTACGCGATTCCTAAATGACTATGAGGATTTTTTGCGATTTGAATTAGAAAATCGCGCAAATCTCTACCCGCCATTTATGCGATTAGCCCTGATTTGCGCACAAAATAAAAGCGAATCCAAAGCAAAAGACATTTTGCAAAACGCAAAAAAAATAGTAGAATCCACCCACAGAAATATCGAAATAGTCGGGTTAAACAAAGCCCCCATTGAGCGAATCGGTGGGCTTTGGCGGTATTTTATGCTAGTGCGTGCAAAAAGCGCGAAAGAATTGCTAACCGCGCTATTACCGATAAAAGATATGGGTTTAATCATCGACATTGACCCGCAGAGCATATTTTAGGCGAGTCGTTTCACAATTTTTGCGCGATTTACGCGATTCGCCAAGTAAATGGAGGCATTTTTGAAAATAGGCATTTTGGTTGAATCCCCGCTATTAGAGCGCACACTGCAACTCTACCTACGCGAATATTTAGTAAATGTCGATGAGTGCGACTTTGTGATAACCGACAAAGTCGATGAATCCCAAAGGAAGCCCATTTGCCTTATCAATTTTAGCGAGGATTCGGACATTTTGCGCCCGATTTATAAGGAAAGTTTAATGAGCGATTTGGCGCGATTTAGCACCAAGCTACGCGAAATGCGCGATTCGCTAGGCGATGATATGGACACGCTTGGGATAATGGGTGCGAAAAATGTGCTTGACTTTGGAGAGCTAGAGCGACTAAAACAAAGCATTGAGCTAATCAATGGGGTAAATTCCGAACGCACACAAACAGCGCACACAAAGGAGCGTAACATAAAAGATAAAATCGATATTATCGTGCAGGATTTTGCGGATAAGCTATATGAAGCGATAAAAAATGGCTAAATTGCGAGTGAATCTAAAAGCTAAAGTCGTAGCGAATGCCTATGTTGTAGCGATTTGCTATGCTTGTTTTGACGCTCCACTCCGCATCTATGATATATTCACGCTTTTGCAAAATCGTGCTTTTTACAAACGGCACTCGCGCAAAAATCTCTACGCTATGATATTTAGCGAGATTCGCCCTAAGCCCCACATTTGCCCACGCGCTAAAATGCGTCCGCTTTGGACTCCACGCAGTATTTGGAATTATATTTTGCGCCACAAACGCCTTTGGATAATTATCCAAATCCGCGCCAAGCAATGAATCTGCGCCGATTCCTACGCCCACAAATGCACCAAAATCAAACGCGTTATTTGCGATAAAATTTCCCAAAAAATCCACATTCGCGCCGTAATTTAGTAGGGTGATTTTTTGCTTTGCGCTAACCCCAGCGTGGTGATTCATAAGCGTAGTGGGGCTTAGCGTGGCGTGAAGCGCGTTTAGATTCACATAATATCGCAATCCCAAATATGGCGTAAAAAACTGCTTATAGCCCAAAATAATCCCATAATTCACGCCACCGCCACTAGCTAACTTGCCCTTATATGCGGTGATATAGCCATTGTCCGTGAAAGTCGTATCCGTGCGCATAGTCATATCGCCATAGCCGACATTTGCGCCCAAAAGCACACCACTTTCCTCCGCAAAAGCGACATTTACGCATATAGCCACGAATCCAAGCGCAATGATTTTAGATTTTTTCATAGCAAATCCATTTACAAAATTTTGAAATTATAACACGAAAAAATATTGCTTTTTTGGCTATAATTCCACAAATCTTTTATAAAGGTGTAAAATGACTGCAACGGCGACTAGCACGGCTCAAAATATCACAGCCACCGCAGTCTATAATGAACTCCGCCAAGCACATACGCTAGAAATCATCGCACAAAAACTTTTCCTCCACACAGGCACTTTGAAGCGGTGGGAGGCGACAAACAAAATCCCCAATGAATATCTCTATGATTTAAACTTTTTGCTAGGCAATAAATACGACTTACAAAAGATAGATTTTCGCTCACATAATGAATTTTTCACCAAAAAAGAAGTGGCAAAATATTGCTTTAGCTCGTTTATGAAATTTTTAGAGATTCATAAAATCGATTCTACAAAATACACCTTTATTGAGCCTAGTTGCGGGGATTTGAGCTTTTATGAGCTAATGCCAAAAGATTCGCGAATCGGGATTGATTTGGAATACAAAAATGATGAGATTTTGCGTGAGAATTTTTTGGGATTTATGCCAAGTGCATTTGGTGGCAAATCTAGCAAATCAAAGAAGCGCGAATCTAGCACAAAATCAAAAAATTATCACATTGAGCGTAGCGAAATATCTCACAAAAATACATTGTGCTAGGCAATCCACCTTTTGGATTGCGTGGGAATTTGGCATTGCGCTTTATCAATCATTCTAGCGATTTTGGCGATGGAAGCTATGCGGATTTTGTGGCGTTTATCCTCCCTCCGCTATTTGAAAGCGATGGCAAAGGTAGCCCCAAAAAGCGTGTCAAGGATTTTATCCTCGTGCATAGCGAAAAACTCCCTTTAAATAGCTTTGTGTATCCAAATGGCAAAAGCGTGGAGGTGGCGACACTTTTTCAATTCTGGGCACACAAAAAACTGCTAGAAAACAAAACCCTAAATATCGCTCCAAATCCGCCCAAAACCTGCAAAGACTATATCAAAATCTACTCGCTAAGCGATGGCGGGACAAGCTCAAGCACGAGAAATAAAGCAATGCTGTATAAATGCGACTTATACTTGCCTAGCACTTGCTTTCACTCTAGCGGGAAGCCACAAATGAAAATCTATGAGGATTTTGAATCCTTGCCACATAGGCGGGGCTATGGCATTGTGATTTTACGCGACAAAATGCGCGTGAGAGAGGCTTTGAAATCCATTGATTGGGTAAAGATTAGTTTCTTAGGCACAAATTCTAGCTTGAATCTGCGCACTTCGCTAATCGAGGAGGCGTTAATCGATAAGGGATTTTATGATAAGGGGCTATTGTAAATGGATATTTTAGAGATTGCAAACGCCGTATTTAGCGAGATAGAACGCGAGGTAAATGCCACTTCTAAATGGAAAAGCACGAGCAAATACGCGCGGATTCGCGCCTGATAATTTATATATGCGACTTGAGAAAATTAGCGAGATTGATTTTAGCAAATTGCACAATCGTGGTGAGCGTGGCACGGGTGCGGGATACAAATGGGACTTTAAAAAAGAGCAAATGATTGAAGTTAAAACGCGCGAGGAAGTTGTCGCACTTTTCTACGCCAAAATGGGCATCGATAAAAAGAGTATAAAGAAAAGTCTAAAATCGCAATAAATTATCACTCACCCTTGCTTTCCAAATACTCCAATATCGCCAAGCAATCGTGCTTGTGAGATTTGCTTAATAACCCAAAGATTCTAAACATTTGCATAAAAATAGCTATATTTTTATCGCTAATTTCTAAAAATCCACTCTCGCCACTTTGCACCACTCGCCCGATAAATGTGCCATTACTTTTATCTCTCAATGCCCCTAACGCCACGCAAAAATACAACATAGGCATAGTGCCTACGGCAAATTGCTTCTCTCGCACGACAATTTCACAAATCATATCTTTGTCGCTAAATTTATGCACGAGTAGCGGGTAGCTCACATTTGATTTTAGCAAATCTACACCCGCAATGCGCTCTTGCACGAAATTCGTCCGCGTGATTTGCGCTATCTCATTGATAAAGACATTATTGTTTTGTATGGAATCTTTTAAAGACGCAACTTCATCTTTTGTGATTATGCCACTTTGCAACGCATAAGCCAAAAATTCGCTTAGCTCATAAATCTGCTTTGCCTTGCCATTTGCGCCGATGAAGTGGTAGCTTTCACTCTTTGGCACGACTTTGTCATAGCCAATCTGCCATTCTATGTAGTGCTTGTGCGTGATTATCGTCCGTGTGGGAGGCACAGCCTTGCCATAATCGCCAAATGTTAATCGCTCTTTTATGCGAATCTTACCCATCGCTTTGCTAAGTGGAAATTCATATTTCATCGCACAAAATCCTTAAATAATTTCTCAAAATAATCCTCTATAACCGCATTTTTTTCTAACTGCAAAAAATTATCTAAAACCTTTAAAAACGCCTTATTGTCGATAAAAATATCAAAATTGCCAAAATAATAAGGCAGTCTATGTGCAAAATATTTAAAGTGATGAATGTAGTAATAATACGCCAAATTCTCGCTAAATACGCGAATGCTGTGATTTGTAGGGCTGGGCAAAAAGGTTTTATTGCGCTTTAGGGCGTTAATATCGCGCAAAGTATGAAAATAAGCCACTTCTTTACGCGTATCTTTTGGATTGGGATATTTGCAAACATAATTTGTAATAAAATCAAAACGACTTAGGCGAATCGCGCCTCCATTATCTACTTTGAAATCATAGTTTTGAATAAAGCTAAAATCCATACCCTGCGCGTTTCTCTCATACAGAGCGATAATGATTGGGAAAAATGTGCTTGATTTTGGCGAGAAAATCTCTGAGCTAATAATAAGGCTATCAATAAGGCGATAGCACTCTTTGAAGTGAGAGAGGGCGTTGAAATTTGTGCGCTTAATCAAATATGATAGCGGATGCAAGACACACACAAAATCTGGGCGCAATACCGTATAAGAACGCAAAAACGCTATGCCTAAATCCCTACAAGAGAGATTCTTATCAATGTCGCATATATGCGTTTTTATGGTGTTTTTAATAAGCGAGGTTTTGTCATTATACGGAGGGTTGCCAATGATTATGAGTGGCTGTTTTTCGCTTATGCCAAACGCACTTCGTGAGACATTACTAAGCGCATTTGTATGGATAGTCTTAATATGTGTAGGCACATTTTGCAATGCTACTTTATCAATATCAACGCCCAAATATTTATAATCTTTGATAAAAAAATCGCCACTCCCACAAGCACTATCAAGCAATAAATACTTACTCAAATCAAGCCGTGATTCAAGCATTTTATAAGCGATATGGACGATATTTTTGGGCGTATAAAAAGAGCCTAAATTTATCGTTTGAGTCCTATCTAAATGCGACATAAATTTCCCTTTAAAATTACACTAAAAAGCAGATAATATGATAAAACTAAATTTTTCATTGCATTGCCCTTTTGGCTATCTTTAGTATTGCATTTGGTTTTTTAATAAACATATTTTAGATTGTATCAAAATTATCCATTTTTCCGCAAGATATGCAAATACTCGATTGTGGATTGTTGCTTAGCTGTGCGGTTTGAGTCGGCTTTGAATCGCTGATAATTTGTGCTTACACGCTTATATGTGCCCTGCGACTTAAAAATCCACTCTATTTCATCAAGCCCCAAAATCCCCTCATCATTGTAGCTTAAGCAAATCCACTCAAAATCCGCGCGTTTGATGAGGCTCTCTAGCTCATCAGCCACAAGCCCCTTTTTGCACCACGCGCTTTTTTCGTATTCGCGCAGTCCTGTTTTGCCCTGTGGGGCGAAGTCATCATATAGCGCGATAGTATTTAGCAAATGATAATTTGCGCCGTATTCCCTAGCATTATAGGGCGGGTCAAGGTAGAGTATATCGCCCTTTATGCGTCTTATAATCTCACTTGCATCGCAGTTATGCACTTCATTTGCGTCATTGCCTATCTCACATTTTGCACCTCTAAATTCCATAGATTTTAGCGCGGATTTTTTAAGGTGTTTCAAAAACGCACCATACACAGAGGCGACATTTGCGACTTTATCTGCGCATTCTAAAAGTGAGGCAAGTAAAAAATAATACGCGCCTAAATCGATTGCCTTGTCGCGCTTTAAATTCTCAATTTGTGTGCGAATACTATCGATTTTCATTGCATTTTCATCACTAAAGTAAAGCCTCTCAAATGCCTTGCCCTGCGTCCCACCAAGCGAATAGTTAGAATAGATTTTGCCCTTTATGCCTTGCAGATTATCTAGCTTTTTTATAAGTGAATTTAGATTCGCGAATGTCGCGTTATTGCCTATATAGTGCTGATTTAGCACAAAGCTATAAAATTCCTTGTCATTTGCGATAATGCTTTTTACCTTGCCCTTAAACGCCCTACCTATCGCGCCTGTCCCCGCAAACAAATCACAAAACATACACTCGCTTAGTGGCTTTTGCACCGCGTTTGTGATATGTGGCACGATAAAATCACATAGCTTTAGCTTAGAGCCTATGTAGTTCATTTATTGTGGTCTAGCAAAAGTTTTCTATGCGTAGTATTCCTATTGCAAGTTGTACAAAATTTGCTAATGCCATATTTATAAATTTTTATTGCCTCATTTGATTGAATGTCAAATTTATAACCAACTTTTGCTAAATCTCTAATAATTGTGGCGTGTTGGCTACTAAGATTACCAAAATCACAAACTGCACAATGCCATTCGCAATCACTTAAAATACTAAGTATTTTTTCGCCGTTAGTCAATATATTTTCCTTTTTTTGTGTATTTTTAGTCATCACCCACCCTTGCTTTCCAAATACTCCTCATAGCTTCCGCGAAAGTCAATGATTTGTGCGGGGAGATTCGCCCCGTCCGTGCCAAATTGTGGCACTAGCTCGATTATGCGGTTTGCGTAGGCGTCTATTAGCTCTCTGTCGTGGCTTACGCATACTACATTCCCTCCAAATTTATACAACGCCTCGCCAAGCGCGATTATGGATTCCAAGTCCAAGTGGTTTGTGGGCTCATCTAGCACGAGGAAATTTCCGCCTTCTAACATTAGCCGACTTAGCACCATTCGGTGTTTTTCGCCCCCGCTAAGTTTGCTTACCTGCTTTTCTTGCTCCTCTCCGCTAAAAAGCATTCGCCCAAGCGCATTGCGGATTTCACTTGCCTCCTTGCGCTTATCAAACGCCCTTAGCCACTCAAATAGCGTCTCTTCGCCCTTTATTTCCTCGCTCACATTTTGCGGGAAATATCCGCGCTCTATGGTCGCGCCCCATTTCACGCTTCCTGAATCTGGATTGAGGACTTCGACTAAAATCTGCAACAAAGTGCTTTTGCCCACGCCATTTGGTCCAATTAGCGCGATTTTGTCATTTGGGAGGATTTTTAGGCTGACATTTTCTAGCACTTTTTTATCCCCATAACTTTTAGAGATTCCCTCGCATTCTAGGGCTTCGTTGCCTATGGTGCGATTGGGCTTAAAAACTATGCTTGGGTCGCGCCGTGAGCTTACTTTGAGCGCGGAAATATCTAGCTTTTCAGGTTGCTTTTGTCGGCTGGTGGCTTGTTTTGCCTTACTCGCATTGGCTGAAAATCGTGCGATAAAGTTTTCTAACTCCTCTTTTTCTTTTAGCTTTTTGTTGCGCTCTGCCTCTTGCTGCTTGGCAATCAAGGTGCTAGCGATATACCAATCATCATAATTCCCGCTAAACTCGCGCACACCGCCAAAATCCATATCCAAAATATGCGTGCAAATAGAATTTAAAAAGTGCCTATCGTGGCTGATGACAACAATCACGCCCTCGTAATGTTTGAGGTTGTTTTCTAGCCACGCTATTGATGGCAAATCAAGGTTGTTTGTAGGCTCATCTAGCAATAAAATCTCTGGCTTTGGAAATAGCACTTGAGCAAGCAAAATCTTAAACTTATCCCCGCCCGTAAGGCTACTCATAAGGTTTTCGTGCGAATTTGCGGGGAATCCCAAGTCTTCTAAAATCTTTTCAATCACCACTTCGCACTCATAAGTAGGGTCTTCCTCCGCGCAAATCATCTCCAAATCGCCTAGCTCGTTATTGACTTTTTCATCGCTTAAATCGCCATTTTCATACAGCCACTCTTTACGCTTTAGCGCATCATAAAGTCGCTTATTGCCGATAAGCACGGCGTCTTTTAGGCTTAGATTTTCATAGGCGTATTGGTCTTGCTTTAGCACACCAAGTCTTGCATTTGGCGCGATTATCACCTCTCCGCTACTAGATTCCGCCTCGCCAGAGAGAATCTTTAGTAGCGTGGATTTCCCCGCGCCATTTGCACCGATAAGCCCATAGCGTTTGCCGACATCTAGCTTAAGATTTACATTTTCAAAGAGTTTTTTGGTTGGATAGCGCATCGCTAGATTTATGGTTTGAAGCATTTTTTTGTCCTTTAAATATTTTTTCTAAACTTTTTTAAACGCGCTTCGGCGTTGAAATAAAAGCAACATTAAAATCACGCCAAGCCCGATTATAATGGTGATTCCAAATGATTGCAGGGCTAGGATTTTGCTAAAAGCTAGGAATCCAAATCCCGCGATTGTGGTTAGCGCGGAAAATATGATAGCGTGGAGCGTTTTGATATTTTCGCCCTCTTTTTTTACATAAATGCCGTAATCAATGGACGAGACGACAACGATGAGTAGTGAGAAAAGGTGCATAATATTGACTTTTATGCCTAAAAAATACAAGAAAATTGCTGATAACGGCGCGATGATATACACTAGGCTTGTAAGTGAGCGCGTGATTAAAAGCACGATGATAATCATCGATGAAATAACGATAGATAGAATTAAAAGCATTGGTTTGTAAATACCGCTTGTGATTTCGTTGCTTAGCTCTTCTACACTGCGCGATTCGACAAAATCCAAACCTTTGATTGAATCCACACTTTCCACGCTAATGCTGCTATAAAATTTGCCATTATGCTCGACAATAGATAGATTGCGAATGTCGCTTTTTATATTAGTTTTTTGCGCGATTTGATATGCTTTGTTTTGCAAATCATCGCGCGAATCGCTAAAAATCAAAATCTCTTTACTCTCCCCAAGCGCGTCTTTAAAATAATCTTTATCCGCTAAACGCGCCTTATTTTGGTAGTCTAATCGCTCTAAATCATAATCTAACTCCAAATTCATCGCACTTACACCAAGCAAAATAATTGCAATCACAGCAATAATCCTACTACTAACCTTTGGGCGGCGGAATCGCCGTAGTTTGCGATAAAAAATGGGCTTTTTAAAACCGATAAATTGATACAAAAGCCCAAAGCTAAGATATGAGACAAGTAGGCAAATCATCGCATACAAGGATAGTTGCGCCAAAAGCGGAAATGGAATAAAAAGGCAGATAAAAAACCCAATAAAGCTAGTGATGAATCCATAAAATACGGATTTATTAAACACAAAATGGTGCATATAGTGGCGGAAAAAGTGGTGGTGTAGCATATAATCAATGGCGAGATTGCCAATCGCCACGCCAAATTCTAACGCCATAATATTGACATTGTCATATATTTGTGTGAGTGCGGTAATGCCAAGTAGATTCGCCGAGATAATCGTAAGGAGCGTGTTTAGCGACAAAAATGGGATTCGCAAAATAAATAAATACATAATAACTAAAAATGTAATCGCACTTGCCATAATGACATTGACATCGCTAAAAATGGCATTGCTATTTTCCACGCGCAAAATATCAGCGGAAAAATAGCGAATCTTTTTTGCGTCCTGTGCTTTATCAAGTGCGTCCTTAAAATCCGCATAAAAGTCCTCTGCGCTTGTATCTTTGGAGAAATTGATTAAGTAGATATTGTCTTTTAGGTGAGTGATTGCAGTAACTTTATCAAGCGATTCAAGTGTCTTTAAAATTTCGGGCGAATCGCTTGTGGATTCGTCATTGCGAGATTCCACGCATTGCGTGGAATCGTGGCAATCTATTTTTTGATTAGTGGATTGCTTCGAATCGCTTCGCGATTCTCGCAATGACGATTCGGTGGAATCGCTAGGAATCGCCACAAGCAACGAATTTTGCGATGCTAATTCTAAATGTAAGTCAATTAGCTCTCTTTGCTCCACCTTTGGAAACAAATCCAAAATATTTGTGCTAATTTTGTCTTTGTCAAAAAATGCAAAAAATACGCCCACACAAAGCAAAAATACGGCAAAATTGCTATATTTCAAAAAGAATCTTTTTTGCATTTTATCCCCTAAAATTTTAAATGATTCGCCACGATTTGCGCAAATCTTGCAAATCCAAAAAGCGCGAATCTCACGAATCTTTAAGCACGAATCCTACCGAATCCGCCCCTAATCGCGCAAATATTTATTTACACAAGCCTCGACTTCTAGCGGATTGGACTTAGAGATAAACTCATTTGCGCCAAGCGACATAGCCATATCCTCGTTGCTACTGCCACTCATCGATGAATTCACCACCACAGGCAAATGCGAGAAATTTGGGTTATTTTTCACTTGCTTGATAACCTCAAAGCCCGAAGTCTCTGGCATTTCCAAGTCCGTGATTATCATACCAATGGTGGAAATATCCGTATCCTCATCAAATAGATAATCTAACAGCTTTTTGCCATTGATAAAGTCATTATGCTGGACGCCGAGCTTATCTAAAATCAACTGCATAGTTTTTAGCACCACAGGGCTATCATCGGCGATTAGAATCGTCTTTTGGCTTTGCATTTTTCTAACGCGTTTTAACTCTTCCTCTTTTTCCTCATCAATCCACGGAAACACATCAACAAGCATTTTTTCAATATCCACGATTTGCACCAAATTCCCGTCATAATAGCGCGTTCGCCCCACAAGTTTGTTATTATTTGAGCTACCTACGATTCCGCTATTTTGCTCGATTTCCGTCCATTTTTTATTCAAAATCCTATCAGCCTCATAGATTCGCACACCGATTGTCCAGCGCGAAAACTCGCAAATCATTATAATGTCGCCATTAAAGCTCTCATTTTTGATGATTCGGTTAGAAATATCTTTAGTTTTGTTATGCACATCATAATAAAACCACTTTTTCAAATCCACAAGCGGAATGGTGAGATTGCGAATCGTGATTAGCCCCTCAAGCAGTGAGCATTTATCATAGCTGATTTTGGTAATATCGCCCTCGTATTTAATCACCTCGCGAATCTTAAAGACATTTGTCGCATATAAATCGCCGTCTTTGTCTAGCTTAAAGCAAAGTAATTGCAGTTCGTTGTTCTTATGCAGACTTGTTATTTGGTCAATTTTGGCTAAATTTTCTATCATTTGTCGCTTCCATAAATTAAAATTTCGCAATTATACAAAAAATATTGTGATTTTTGCCTTTGATTTTTGTAGATTCGGTAGAAAAATTTGCTAGAATCACGCATTTTAAATTTTTGGAGTAAAAAATGGCAAATAAAAAAAGCATTAAAAAAGTGGTGTTAGCTTATAGTGGCGGACTTGATACAAGCGTGATTTTAAAATGGCTAGGCGATAATTATAATTGCGAAGTTGTTACATTTACCGCAGACATTGGGCAAGGCGAGGAAATCGAATCTGCGCGAAAAAAGGCTTTAAGTCTTGGAATCAAAAAGGATAATATTTTCATAAAAGACTTGAGAGAGGAATTTGTAAGGGATTTTGTCTTTCCTATGTTTCGCGCAAATGCGATTTATGAGGGCGAATACTTGCTTGGCACGAGCATTGCGCGTCCGTTAATCACAAAGCATTTGGTAGAAATCGCTAAGAAAACAAACGCCGATGCAATCTCGCACGGCGCGACAGGCAAGGGCAATGACCAAGTGCGATTCGAGCTTGGGGCTTACGCGCTAAATCCTAATATCAAAGTCATTGCGCCGTGGAGAGAGTGGGACTTAAATAGCCGTGAGAAATTGCTAAAATATGCGAGTGAAAAGGGCATACAAATTGAGAAAAAGAAAAATAAATCGCCCTATTCAATGGACGCGAATCTCTTGCATATCAGCTATGAGGGGCTTGTGCTAGAAAATCCAAACGCCGCTCCAGAGGAATCTATGTGGCGGTGGTGCGTGAATCCCAAAGACGCCCCCAATAAAAGCGAAATCATCGAAATTGAGTTTGAAAACGGCGATGGAATCGCAATAAATGGCAAAAAACTAAGTCCCGCGAAATTTTGGGATACGCTAAATAAACTCGGCGCAAAGCACGGAATCGGGCGATTAGACTTAGTAGAAAATCGCTATGTGGGAATGAAATCGCGCGGTTGCTATGAAACGCCCGGCGGGACAATCTACCTAAAGGCCCACCGCGCAATCGAATCACTCACGCTAGATAGGGAAGAAGCGCATTTAAAAGATAGCGTAATGCCACAATATGCGAGTTTGATTTATAGCGGATATTGGTTTAGCCCCGAGCGTGAGGCACTCCAAGCACTAATCGATAGGACGCAAAGAAATGTCAGCGGAATCGTGCGAATCGAGCTATACAAAGGCAATGTAATCGTGCTAGGGCGCGAATCCAAAAATTCGCTTTTCAATGTCGCATACAGCACATTTGAGGAAGACGCGGTGTTTAATCAAAAAGATGCGGAAGGATTCATCAAACTAAATGCCTTGCGATTCATCATCGCAGGAAAATCAAAAGAAAGTAAATCGCGTGAAAAACGCAAAAATAGCGACAAAAAAGCAAAAAATAAATAAAATTTTGCTAACATAATATGCGCATTTAGAAAACTTAAAAAGGAGAAAACGATGAAAATAAGTGCAAGAAATCAACTAAAAGGCAAAGTGATTGCTATCGAAAAAGGCGCGGTAAATGCGATTGTCAAGCTAGATATTGGCGGTGGCAATGTAATAAGCGCGACAATCTCACTTGATGCGGTAAAAGAGCTAAAGCTAAAAGAGGGCAAAAAAGCCTGTGCGATTATCAAAGCAACTTCTGTGATGATTGGCGTTAGCGAGAAATAAATTTTTGCGCGAATCGGCGAATCATAAGCGAATCAGTGGGCGAATTGCGCGAATCTAAAGGCGAATCTAGCGCGATTCGTTTGCGATTCGTGCAAACCCCACTAGACCACTTTAAAAAATATCCAAAATCTCCCATACAAATCCATTTTATTCAAAAAAATTTTATTTTTTAAGTCAGTTTTAATGTGATTTCAATAAAATCGCACTCTGCTTTAGTGAATCTAAACAAACGCCAAATAGGCACTACGATAGATTTACAAGCGAAATTATTTATCAAGGAGTAACAATGAAAAAGAATCTAATCGCCACCATTTTTATGGCATTTATTGGGCTTAGCACACTTAATGCTGCCCCCCCCCAAAGGAATAGCAGTGATATAAGTGGCTTTCTTGTTGGCTTGGAGCTAGGCACTAGCGCGACTTTTCAAAAGACAACGACTACTGAAAATGCCGTTGCCACCAAAAGTAGCACCGATAATTTCCCAAATGGCAATGTTGGCATAAAGCTAGGCTACGCGCACTTTTTTAATAGCTGGGTGGGTTTGCGTGGCTATGCAAGTTATCATTATGGATTTTTATACAGCAATAGCGATGATGGCACTGCAAAAAGCTCGAATCTTAGCTCTTATCATCAAGTCGCAGGAAATATCGAGGCTACATTTAAATTTTTCGATTTGAATGGCGCAGGATTGGGCGCGTATGCAGGGATTGGCTTAGGATATGGCACAGCGGATACAACTGCTACCTCAACAGAGCAAAATACCACAACCACGACAAATACAAAAATCGCAAGTGGATTTATTTTGCCTATAAATATCGGCTTAGAAGTTTATATCGGCGATAATCACAACACAAGCCTAAATTTTAGAATCCCAACCATTGCCACCAAACTCACAACCACCGACACAGCGGGAGGCATTACTACCAAAAATGAATTACGAAATCTTATCATAACGCTAGGATATACATACACATTTTAGAATTTGATTTAGATTCGTGGATTACCACGAATCTATCTATTCGCTCTCCCCGACTTCCTCATCTTTTAATCTTGTGATTTTTAGCTTTTTGATGCGCATTCCATCGATTTCTAGGATTTCATAGGCAAAGTCGCCCTCAACCACGCTATCGCCCACAAGTGGCTCTTTGCCAAGCAAATTAAACACATATCCGCCGATAGTAACCTGCTCTATATCATCATCAAATGCGATATGAATCTGCTCTCCTATCGTGTCTAAATCCAGCATTCCATCGACTTCGTAAGTGTGCGAATCGATTTCTTTAATATCCTCGATTTTCTTATCGTGCTCATCGGAAATATCGCCCATAATCTCCTCGATTATGTCCTCCATTGTGAGTAATCCAGCCGTTCCGCCGTATTCATCAACTACTAGCGCGGTGTGAATTTGCTGTTTATTCATTTTCATTAGCACATTGGAAATCGAGCTAGATTCAGGCACGATGATTAGCTCTCTTACGAGCTTTGACAAATCCCTCTTATTATCCTCGCTAATGGTGGCTTGGAGCAAATCGCGTATGTGAATCATACCCACCACATTATCTTTGCCCTCTTTGCAATAAGGATAGCGTGTGTGATTCGTATCGCGGACGATTTGAATATTTTCCTCATAAGAATTATCATCAAAAAGGCACACAATATCTTTGCGTGGTGTCATAATCTCTTTTGCCGTAGTGTCGCTAAAATCAACGGCATTTTTTAGAATCTCACTTTCTATCGAATCCAAATATCCGCCCTTTAGGCTTTCCCCTATGATGATTTTGATTTCCTCATCGCTATGGGCGTTTTCGTTTTCACTCGTGGCGTCAATGCCGATTCGCCGTAAAAAAAATCCGCTCATCATCTCAAAGCTCTTTATCACAGGAAAAAACACATTGCGAAACAAATACAGCGGACGCGCCACAAAAAGCGTGGATTGCTCCGCCTTTGCAATGGCTATGGACTTTGGCACAAGCTCACCAAATACGATATGCAAAAATGTGATGATTGTAAATGCGATGACAAAGCTCACCGAATGCAACAAAATCGTATTATCCCCAAAAAAGCCACCAAATGCCTTATATAGCACCTTTGCAATGGCTGGTTCGCCAAGCCACCCAAGTGCTAGTGATGAAAGCGTGATTCCTAGCTGTGTGGCGGACAAATAAGTATCTAAAGACTTTGTGATTTTAAGTGAGAGCTTCGCATTTGCCTTGTTTTTCTTTGCTAACTCTTCTAATTTCGAGCGGCGCACCTTAACAATGGCAAACTCCGATAAGACAAAAAACCCATTCAACGCGACAAAAAACAATGCCAATATTATCATTAGCAACTGACTCGGCGAACTATCCAAAATAATCCTTTTGCTTGTAGATTTTTGTAAAAAGCGTGGAAATTATAGCTTAAAATAAAAAATCTTACCTTAAAGGCAAAAATCGCTACAATATCGCCTTTTTATTAAATTTGAAAGGCGATTCTATGATAATAATACCCGCACGGCTTAAATCCACGCGATTGCCAAATAAACTTTTACTTCCACTTGGCGGAGTCCCGCTTATCATTCGCACCGCAAAAAATGCCGAGAAAATCGATGATGTGGTTGTGGCGTGTGATGATGAGGCGATTTTAGAGGTTTGCAAAGCACATAAGATTCACGCGCTTTTAACCTCACCACTGCATTCAAGTGGCACGGATAGATGCGCGGAAGTAGCGCGTGAGCTTGATTTGCCACGCAATGAGATTGTGATAAATTTACAAGGCGATGAGCCATATTTAGAGGAAAGTGTGGTTGAATCGCTAAATGATTCAATGCGCCACACGCATTTTATGGCGAGTTGTTACAAAGAGATAAGCGCGGAAAGTGCGGTGGATTCAAACCTTGTTAAGGTTGTGATAAGCAATGATAATTTCGCGCTTTATTTTTCGCGCAGTGTGATACCTTTTAAGCGCGAGGATTCGGCGAATCTATCGAATCGAGGCGCGAATCCAAGCGCGAATCACGCCGATTCGCCCATATACAACGGACACATAGGAATCTACGGCTTTTTTGCGTGGAGTTTGGCGGAGTTTTGCGCTTTGCCCAAATCGCCTTTGGAGTCTATTGAAAAATTAGAGCAACTCCGCGCCTTATGGCATAGAAAAGAAATCTTTATGACAAAAGTTAGCACCAAATCCATCGGCATTGACACCGAATCAGACTATAAAAACGCACAAAAATTGATAGGAGATTTGTAAATGAAAATCATCGACTTAAAGCCACTAGATAAGGACGCACTAGAAAATATCGGCTTGGAGTGGCACACAGATGCGGACAACACGCCCTATATCGCAAATGAAGCGGTAGAGATTAGCAAGGCGGAGGCAGAGGCGTTTTACAACGCGGGGAACGAACTTTATGATATGTTTGTGGAGGCTGGAGAATTTGTCATTAAAAATAATCTCTTTTTTGAGTTGGATATTCCCACAATGCTTGTGGATACGATAAAACAAAGCTGGGAAAATGAAGTGCATTGGCATATTTACGGGCGATTTGACTTTGCGGGTGGCTTTGACGGAAAGCCTATAAAACTGCTAGAATTTAACGCCGACACGCCCACACTGCTCTATGAATCCGCGCTAATTCAATGGGCGTTGCTAAAGCATAATAAAATGGACGCCGATTCACAATTCAATGATATTTTTGACTGCATTAGCGATAATTTTAAGCGAATGATTACGCTGGGTGGGGATTTATCAAAGTTTGATGAGCTGTATGAGGGCTGGGGCGTGTTGTTTTCAAGCATTCGTGGCAACTCTGAGGAGGAGCGCACCACTAGATTTTTGCTTGAGTGCGCGAAAAATGCGGGGCTAAGGACGGAATTTTGCTACATTGATGAAGTTAGCTTTGATGAAAATAATGGCGCATTTTACGGCGATTGCCAATACGAATTTCTTTTTAAACTACTTCCGTGGGAGATTATCAGCATTGATGAGCCTGAACTCGCAATGCTAATCAACAAAATGATTGCAAACAAAAATACGATTTTTCTAAACCCCGCCTACACGCTACTTTTTCAAAGCAAACGAATGCTAAAAATCTTATGGGATTTATTCCCCAATCACCCGCTACTGCTTGAATGTGGCTACGAATCGCTAAAAGGCAAAAAGCAAGTCAAAAAAGTCTCATTTGGAAGGGAAGGCGCAAATGTGGAAATCATCGATTCAAATGGTGCGATTTTATCCAAAAGGGAGGGCGAATACGGCAACTACAAGCCACTTTATCAAGAATTTTACGAGCTAAATAGCAATAAGGGCGCATTTTATCAACCAAATGTCTTTTTTGCCTATGAATCCTGCGGACTTGGAATCCGCAAAGGCGGGGACATAATGGATAATATGTCAAAATTCGTGGCACATTATTTGAGATAGATTCGCCCTTAAAAAGCCTAGCACGGCGCATTTATCACGCATTTCATTTTTATCATTTGGCATTATAAATTGCACAAACACTCCGCCGTAAGTCCCGCCACGCCACCGCTTCGCCATTTTGCGCGTGTAAATGCCAAGCGTGGGGATTTGCAGATTATCGGCAATATGCACACTGCCCGTATCCACGCTAATTAGCGCGGAAAATCGCGCAATCATCGCCACCAAATTTAGCAAATCGCTGTTATTTTCAAAAATCGCCACATTTGGCACGTTAAATGGTTGCAATTTCTGCGTAGGTGCGGATAAAATCACAAAATTATACTCGCTAAATTCCACCGCCAAATCACCCACAATATCACGCCACGCTTTCATACTCAAATGCGCCACTCCGCCAGAGCCAAAGCAATTAACACCGATGATTTTGCGATTTTTATCAGCGAATCGCGTTGCATTTTTACCATTCTGCCCCCCCCTATTTACGAAAAATCGCTCCACAAAATCGCTATTTTTTTGCGCGAATCGTAGTTTCGCCCCACTAAAATCTATGCTTTTTATGTCGCTATCAAAGATTCGCCTATTTATTAGTCGCACTAGGCGTAGTAGATTCGCGCTCTCGGGGCGATATTTGTTAAAAAAATTAAAGTCGTTGATAAAGCGAGAGGATAGCAGTGAGCGCAAATGTGCGCGGATAATGATTTTTTTCGCACTCGTGCTTTGGGCGAGGGCGATATTTTTGGCGATTCGGTGCGTGATGATGAAATAATCAATGTCATTTAGCTCGTAAATCGCGCGAGGATTCGCCTCCAAATCTAGCAGAGTGTCGATAAATGGCAGATTTGCGTAGAGATTCGCCCCGATATGATTGGTGGCAACGATGAGATTCGCATTTGGGAAAAGGCACTTAAGCGCGTAAATTGCGCGAATCGCCACGACATTATCGCCGATTTTCACCGCCCTGTGGAAAAGGATAGTCATTTCGCTCCAAATTAGCCAAAGTGCTTTTTAAATGCCTCTACGCGCCGTTTTGATTCGCCCTTGCCAAGTATGAATAGCGTCTCATTGACGCCGATTCCCCCGCTTTTGCCAAGCATTATTAAGCGCAGTGGCATCATAAGTTTGCCGATTCCTAACCCTAAATCATCGGCGATTTTATGAAGCGAATCTGCTATGCGTTCCACGCTACTAAAATCCACACGCTCGATTATTGCGCCAAAATCCAAGCTAGAATCGCATTTTTTTATCATTTTTTCATCGTAATTTTGTGGCGATTGTAGCACCGCGCTAATCATTTCGGCAAACGCGCTCAAAGTCTCTACGCGCGGTTTGATTTCGGCAAAAAGAGTGGATTTTTGGGGCGAATCTAGCGAATCTAAACTCGCCAAATCCCCAAAATTATCCCTCAAAATCTCCTCTAGACGCGAATCCTCGCATTCCTTAATGTAGTGATTATTTAGCCAAAAAAGTTTTGTGAGATTATAGGCAGATGGCGAGTGGCTAAGCGCACCCAAATTAAACAGCTCCACCATTTCGCGTAGGCTAAAAATCTCTTTGTCATTGTGGCTAAAGCCAAGTCGTAGCAAAAAGTTTAGCAACGCCTCAGGCAAAATCCCCATAGCCTTGTAATCCATCACATTCATCGCACCGTCCCTTTTGCTTAGCTTATGCCCTTTTTCATTCAAAATCATCGGTATGTGGCAGAATTTCGGCACGCTCATTCCAAGCGCATCATAGATAATCACCTGCTTTGGCGTGTTGCTAAGGTGGTCATCGCCCCTAATCACATCGCTAATCCCCATTAGCGCGTCATCAATCGCCACCACAAAGTTATAAGTCGGCGTCCCATCGCTTCGCATAATGATATAATCATCGACTTCTTTGGCGGCGATTCGCACTTCGCCTTTGATTGCGTCATAAAAGCAAATCTCCCCGCTAAGCGGTGCTTTGATACGAATCGCAGGGGCAATATCCTTTGGTGGCGTCCCGCTAAAATCGCGGTAGCGATTGTCATAGCGATAGACTTTGCCCTGCGCTTGTGCTTTCTCACGCTCTGCGTCTAGCTCGTCCTTTGTCATATAGCAACGATAGGCTTTTCCGCTTTCTAACAGCTCATTTGCGTATTTGGCGTAAATGTCAAATCGTTTGGATTGAAATACGACTTCGTTGTCATAGTCCAATCCCACCCATTTAAATGCCTCTAAAATCGCGCCCACCGCCTCATCGCTGTTGCGCGATAAGTCTGTATCCTCGATTCGCAATAAAAATTTGCCACCATTTGCTTTGGCGTAGAGATAGTTAAAAAGTGCCGTTCGTAAGCCCCCAATATGCAAAAATCCCGTAGGACTGGGTGCGAATCGCGTAACAATCATTTTGGCTGTCCTTTAAGAAAAAATATAAATTTGCGCGGAATTATAGCTTAAAAATATTTAGCGGTGGATTCGTGGTTTCAATGGTGTGCAAATATTATAAACTATATTTTAACTTCACGCCATTCGCATTAGATTCGCATAAATCGCACGATTTCACACGACTTTACTTTGGAATGATTTTATCCGTCAGCGTTTTTATGGCATTTTTGCTTGAATCTTGCAGTGCGTTAAAAATCTGCTCCCCGCTAAAGTCGCTAATCGCGCTATATTCCGTGATTATGCCACTTTGCAAAATCGTGCCGTTTTGGTGCAAAACAAACATAAAGCTAACCTTTGCGATATGCTTGGATTCGCCGATTTTGGCGCGAATCTCGCTATCTAAATATTCTTTGTCGTAGTCCTCTATCGCCATAAAATCTATGAGTTTTACGCGCAAAAATTGCTCTAAATTTATTCCGCTAAAAGGTGGCGTGATTGCCTTTATGCAGTGGTTTGCGAAGTTTTTGATTATCATTGATTCGAGCTCATCGCCTAAGTTTTCATTTAGGCTTATGCCTTTGACATTGCGAATCACATTGCCATTTAAATACAATATGTTTTTTCCAGCCATTGCGCGTGGAATGTCTAGCTTTTGTAGTCCAAGCATTGTGTATGCGCCACAAGATTCGGCGTTTGTGGCGATATTATCCAACTTGTAGTAGTCTAAATTGGGCATTTCGCTTTTTAGGTTTATATCCACACACGCGCTAAAAAATGTGCCCACAAGGCACATAATTCCAAAACTTAAAAATTTTCTCATTTCTTTTCCTCTCTATAACCAAAAATAGTGTTGTATGGGTTTGATTCGAGGTTTTGCATTACGACATTTGCATTTTTGGCAAATTCCTCAAACTCGCCCATCGCGCGTTCAATCGACATTAAAGTCGGCATTATCGTGCTACGCAAATCATACTCGCCTTGTGCGACTTTGGCATTTACCGCAGTGGTGATTTGCTCGGTGCTTTGGGCGATTTTGCTAACATTTGCGATGATTTTCTCAATGTCCGCGCTATTACGGCTTAGACTTTGTGCCAAAACATTGATATTTTTCATCGTCTCATTTATGGATACCAAAATCATAGCGACATTTTTGGCATTATCCTCGCTTAGCATTTCATTGGCATTATCTAGCAAGTAATCCACTTTTCCTGTGATATTTGGTATGCTCTCCATTACCTGCGACAACGCCGAATCGCTATGGATTCGCAAAATCGCCTCGCTATTATCATCGATAAATTCATTGCTTTTGTCATTTTGGATTAGGGCTAAAAAACTAGCACCCAAAATCCCGCTTTGCTCCACGCGCACAAGCGAATCTTTTTTCACAGGCAAATCCTTGCGAATCTCAAGCGTAATTTCGATTTCCTCAAAATTGCTATCTTTAAAATTTATATTTTGCACGCGCCCTACATTTATGCCTTTATACTTGATTAGGCTATCTGCCTTTATCGCGAGTGGGCGTTTTGTGTAGCTTTTGTAGATTCGCACTTCATCTTTGAAAAATCCACTCTCGCCAAACCAAAATACAAACACCACAAATCCAATCAAAGACAGCATAAAACACGCGCCGATGAAAATGTAATTCACTCCTCTCTCCATAGTCTCTCTCCTCTCTTTGATTTTAATAGCGTATTTAGATTCGCACTCTCACTTAGGCGAAACTCCTCTAAACTGCCCTCAAATATGATTTTTCCGCTATCAAGCAAAATAAATCTATCCGTAGCGTCTTTAATCGAATCCAAATCGTGCGTAACCATAATGATTGTTAGCTTAAATTCATCACGCAATCGAATTATAAGTTTATCAAAATTTTCCGCACTTTGCGGGTCAAGCCCACTTGTCGGCTCATCTAAAAACAAAATCTCAGGCGCAAAGACTAACGCACGAGCGAGTCCCACGCGCTTTTTCATTCCACCACTTAACTCATAGGGGAACATATCTTTGACATATTGTGGCAAACCCACGATATTTAGGTAATATTGCGCGATTTCATCAATGACGCTTTTGGGATACGCGCTATATTCCTCTAACATTATGCCGACATTATCCAGCACATTTAAGCTAGAAAACAGCGCACCAAATTGAAATAAAACGCCACATCGCTTTAAGATTCTATCGCGTGAGTTTTGTGGCTCTTTTAGCAATGTGCGTGGATTCGCGCTTTTTAGTAAATCTTTTGTGGCTTGGTGCAAATTTGGGCGTGAGTTTTGGCGCGAATCCAAGTGCGAATCAAAGCGCATATTTGGACGCGAATCTAGGCGCAAATCCAAATGCGAATCGCTCCAAATATCCTCGCCAAATATGCGAATCTGCCCTTTTTCTGGGCGTTTTAGGCAAATCATCGTGCTTAAAAGCGTGGATTTTCCGCTTCCACTTCCGCCCAAAATGCCAAAAATCTCCGCCTCCCTCACCGAAAAGCTCACATTTTCTTGTATGAATCTGTCCTTATATTTCGTGTAGAGATTGCGCACTTCGATGATATTTTTTGCGTTTTGCGCCGTGCTTTGCATAAGATTTTTCTCCATTAGAATCGCAATTCCGTAAAGATAAGCGAAAACAGCGCATTTATGATAATCACGCCAAATAGCGCACAAACCACGCTAGTAGTCGTTTTCTCGCCCACGCTTTGCGTATTATCCCCCACGCGAAAGCCGATAAAGCACCCAATCACCACAATCACACCCGCATAAAACGGAGCTTTGATAATGCCCGTCCAAAAGCTATTCATTCCCACCGAGCTTTT